>JBIIJX010000103.1:0-8846 GCA_044233495.1 Candidatus Nanopelagicales bacterium | reverse complement strand
TCCTCCGTGGAGCTGTACGACTTCCGCAACCCCTCGAAGTTCACCCGCGACCACAGCCGCATCATGGAGCAGGTCCTCGAGACCTACGCCGACCAGGCGGCCACCCAGCTGACCTCGCGACTGCGCGTGCCCTGCACCCAGGACTTCGCGTCCATCCAGCAGCAGACCTACGGGGGCTACATAGCCTCCCTCCCGGCCCAGACTGCCCTCCTCGTGGCGACGCTCTCGCCCCTCGATGCCGCAGCGCTGCTGCACATCCCCCTGCCGCTGGCCATGCTCGCCGTGGACCTCCAGCTCGGCGGCCCGGGTGACGACGAGCAACCGAATCGCGGCCTGTCCGAGATCGAGACCGCGCTCGTCGACGAGGCCGGACGGCAGCTCATCGAGGCCCTGCGCTACAGCTTCGAGGGCGTCATCGACTGGCATCCCGCCCTGAACAGCCACTTCTCCTCTCCCGAGCTCGCGCATGCGGCCTCCAACGGCGACCAGGTGCTCGTCACCACGTTCCGCCTCGAGATCAAGGAGCAGGAGTACCGGCCCACCCTGGTGCTTCCCCTGGCTCCGATCCTGCCCTTCCTCGACACAGCGCTGGCAGCCAGGCGTGCTGCACGCACGAGCCAGGACCAGCGGCTCTTCGCCCGGGCCGTCGAGGAGCGCGTGCGGCTGGCACCGGTGCCCGTCTCCATCCGTCTTCGACCCACCGTGGGGCGCCTCGCGGAGTTCGCGAACCTCAAGGCGGGCGACGTCTTCCGCATCGGCCACCCGGTCAATGCGCCATGGGAGGTCACGAGCTCCGGCGTGGTCTTCGCCCACGGAGTGCCAGGTAGCGACTCCGGTCAGATGGCAATCCGAATAGTGGAAAGCGGCAGGGAGTAGCGATGTCCGTAGGCCCAGACGACGCCCAGAGGGCGCTGATCATCGAGCGGGTGCGCATGTCCATGCCCGCCCTGTGCGACGCCCTGTCCATCACCTCCGTGGTGACATCCGGAGAGCCCAGCACCGCACCGCTGGACATCGCCCTCGAGTCCGCCGTCGCCATGGCGGTCGCCTCGATGGAGGGCTCGGTGAACGGCAGCATGATGATCGCGCTGCTGCCGGGCGCCAGTGCCGAGATCACCGACTCGGAGACGCTCGTCACCGAGCTCGGCGGTGCGCTCGACGCGATCTCCGAGGTCCTCGACTCCGAGATCGACACCCCGGCTGCGGCATCGGGCGTCCCGACCATCACCCCGGACGTCAGCGTGCCGCTGCTGTCCGGGGACGCGATCATCGGCGGCGTCCTGCTGTTCCTCGCACCGTCCGAGGATGCCGCGCCCGCCGAGCCGGCTGCAGACCCGGAGCCCGCGAGCGCTGCGCCGGCGGAAGCCGCACCCGAGCCCGCCGCCCCGGCACCCGCCGCCCCGGCACCCGCCGCCCCGGCACCCGCCGCCCCGGCACCCGCCGCCCCGGCACCCGCCGCCCCGGCACCCGCCGCTCCGGCCCCCGCTGCCCCGGCCCCTGCCGCACCGGCGGCGGCTCCCGTCACCCCCAGGCCCCTCGACGCCCTTGCTGGGGTCGAGATGGAGGTGACCATCGAGATCGGCCGCACGCGCCTTCCTGTCGGCGAGCTGCTGCGCCTGCAGCCGGGGCAGGTGCTGGCCCTCGATCGCGAGGTCGGGTCCCCCCTCGACATGTTCATCAACGGAACACTGCTCGCCCGCGGTGAGATCGTCATCGTCGACGATCAGTTCGGCTTCCGTGTGACGTCGGTCGTCGTGCCCGAGTAGCACGCAGACCGAGGAACTCATGGACACATTTGGGATGGTGCTGCGAGTCGTCGTATCGCTCGCAGTCGTCCTTGCGCTCATCTGGGCGTTCGCCCGGGTGCGCAAGCGCGTTGCACCCAAGGGTGCCAGCGCGCTCAACATCGTGTCCAAGGTCCCCGTCAGCAAGCGCGGCGCACTGCTCCTCGTCGAGATCGGTGACCGAACCCTGCTCCTCGGATCAACCGACGAAAGCATCTCGCTGCTGACGGAAGTGCACGTCAGCAGCGACGAGGACGCACCCAAGCAGCAGCGCACCCCGGTCGACTTCGACACCCTGCTCGACGAGTGGCGCATGCCGGACGACGACCTTCCGACACCTCGTGACGAGTACCTCCCGATCCCTCAGCGGGACATGGACGAGGCGCTTCGGGCGAACCTCCCGGCACCGGGTGAGCGGAGCCCGCTCGCCGGCTCCGTGCTGTCGCCCACGACGTGGCGGCAGCTCACCCAGGTGCTCCGCGAGCGGACGGTGCGGTCGTGAGCGCAGCCGTTCGGCGAGTTCTCGCCGTCGTCGTAGGCGTCACCGCCATGGGCGCGGTGGGGCTGATCCTGGCCACTCCGGCCCAGGCCGTGTCGATCAACCTGCCCGATCTCACCAGCGGCACGGGGCCGTCGAATGCGATCGTGCTCCTGCTCGCCCTCACGGTGCTCGCGGTGGCCCCGGCCCTGCTGCTCATGACGACGAGCTTCACCAAGATCATCGTCGTCCTGTCGATCACCCGCAATGCCCTCGGACTGCAGGGCGTTCCGCCCAACCAGGTACTGGCCGGGTTGGCCATCTTCCTGAGCTTCTTCGTCATGGCTCCCGTGCTGAGCGTGGTCAACACCGACGCGCTGCAGCCCTACCTCGACGGCAGCCTGTCGTTCGGCGAGGCCTTCGACATCGCCCGGATCCCGCTCGAGAAGTTCATGCTGGCCAACACCCGGCCCGAGGACCTCGCGCTGATGGTGAAGGTCTCCAACGAGCCCCCGCCGCCCACGCCGGCAGATGTCTCGCTCACGACACTCGTCCCGGCCTTCATCCTGTCCGAGCTCCGGGCCGCGTTCATCATCGGCTTCGTGATCTTCCTGCCCTTCCTCATCATCGACATGGTGGTCAGCTCCGGCCTGATGTCCGTCGGCATGATCATGCTGCCGCCGGTCCTGGTGTCGCTGCCGTTCAAGCTGCTGCTGTTCGTCCTCGTCGACGGCTGGGCCCTCATCGTGTCCTCCCTCGTGAACAGTTACAACTAGGGGTGCGATGAACGAGGCCAATGTCCAGGAACTGACGATCCAGATGATGTGGACGGCAGCGATGCTCGCCGCACCCATCCTGCTGACCGCCGTGATCGTCGGCTTCGCGGTATCCCTCTTCCAGGGCCTAACGAGCCTGCAGGATCAGACCCTGTCGTTCGTCCCGAAGATCATCGCGGTGGGCATCGCACTGGTGATCGCGGCCAACTGGATGATCCAGTCCCTCCTGTCGTTCACGCGCAATGCCTTCGACATGCTGCCCGGCATCCTGAACTAGGGCGACGCATGTTCGACCTGGGGATCTCGACCGAGCAGATCATGGGATACCTGCTGGTCTTCGCCCGTGTGGGCGCATGGGTCTGGCTGACTCCCCCGTTCGGCGGCAGGTTCCTCCCCCCGCTCGTGCGGATCATGGCCGGGCTCGCCTTCGCCATCCCGATGACTCCCTCGGCTATCGCGGCCTCCGGTGGGATCTCACTCGACCCCGTCAACCTGCTCCTGCAGTTCGCGCTGCAGATCGTCATCGGAGTCTCGCTCGGGCTGATCTGCCTGATCCTGATCTCCGCGGTGCAGGCGGCCGGTTCGGTCATCGACGTCGCGGGCGGCTTCTCCCTCGATGCCGCCTACGACCCCCTCATGCAGCAGCAGTCCACCGTCATCGCCCGCGTCTATCAGCTGATCGCCGGGGTGCTGCTCCTGATGACGGGTGCGTACCTGATCCTCTTCGCGGGTTTCGCCCGAACCTTCGAGGCACTGCCCATCGGCTCCGCCCTCGACCTGGGCGTGACGGCTGCCGCCCTGACGGAGGCGCTGGGCATGTTCTTCGTCGCCGTGCTGCAGATCGCCGGCCCCATCGTCGCGGTGCTGCTCCTCACCGATATCGGGCTCGGACTGCTCACCCGCGTGGCACCCACGATCAACGTGTTCGTGCTGAGCTTTCCGGTCAAGATCGGGCTGACCCTGCTCCTCGTCGGCCTGGCCATCCCCCAGTTGACCCCAGCGCTCGCCGGCCTGACGGACTCCTCCGTCGAGGCCATGCGCGGGATAGCGAAGGGGTGACATGGCCGGCGACTCCTCGGTCAAGACCGAGCAACCGACAGCGAAACGCCTCAAGGAGGGCGTCAAGCAGGGCCAGGTCGCTCGATCAGCGGACATCGCCGCCTGGGCGGGGCTGCTGGCCCTGACCCTCATCCTTCCTTTCATCATCACTCAGCTTTCCGAGGACCTGCAGGTCCTGCTGCGGACCATCCCCGAGATCACGAGCGAGCCGAGCATCCCCAAGCTCCGGACCATCTCGGTCGCTGCGGTGTCGTCCATCGCGCTCGCCCTGCTGCCCTTGCTCATCGGCGTCGTGGTGATCACGCAGATCTCGGGGTGGATCCAGGGCGGGGCACGCCCCTACCTCAAGCGCATCGCCCCCAAGTCGAGCAACCTCAGCCCGGCCCAGGCTGTCAAGCGGACGTACGGCACCCGCGGACTGTGGGAGCTGGCCAAGCAGATCCTCAAGACCGCAGTGATCGGCCTGGCAGTGTGGCTCGTCATCTCGCGCACCGTCGAGATCATCTTCGGCTCCGGTGTGCTGCCGCTGTCCGTCCTCACGGAGACGACAGCGTCCGAGGGCCTTCGCCTCATGCAGATCGTGATCGCAGTCGGCCTCGTCATCGCCATCGCCGACTACTTCGTGAGCCGGGCGCGAGTGCGCAAGGAGCTCATGATGTCCCGGCGCGAGGTCCTGGAGGAGTACAAGCAGACCGAGGGCGACCCCGTCCTCAAGGCCGCCCTGCGGCAGCGGGCCCTCGCGGCATCACGGAACCGCATGATGCTGGACGCCGCCACCGCGGACGTCGTGCTGGTCAACCCCACCCACGTGGCCGTCGCCCTGAAGTACACCCAGCACATGGGCGCCCCCCGCGTGGTGGCCAAGGGCGCCGGGGTCGTGGCCGCCCGGCTCCGCGAGATCGCCGCCGAGAACCGGATCCCCATGGTCGAGGACATCCCGCTGGCCCGCACCCTCTACCGCAACTGCGAGCTGGGCGACGAGATCCCGCCCAACCTTTACACCGCCGTGGCACGCGTGCTCGCCTTCGTCATGGGCCTGAAGCGTCGGGGCGCCCACGCCGGCCTGCATCACGCCCGGGAGGTGGATCTTGCCCTCCACGCCTAGGTGGCCGAATGGCGGACGAGGCCCATCCAAGACCCATCCAAGGCTGGCCTGACGCCGGATCCAGCAGGGAACCCGGGCGGAAAAAGCCTTATTTCCTGATCACGCCTGCCGATACCCCTATCGCCAGGAAGGCATGCTCTCCCCACGGACGGAACTCCTCACGATAGGTGCGTCTGTGCGGAATTGGCGGGTGACCCAGTTCGCGGTCCCGATTGCCGTGCTCACGGTGATCGTCATGCTGATCATCCCGCTGCCGCCTGTCGTCCTGGATGTTCTTGTCGTCTTCAACATCGCGGCCGCCCTGACCATCCTGCTCGCCTCGATGTACGTCCGCCGCCCCCTCGACTTCGCCACCTTCCCGGCGCTCCTGCTTGTCGCGACCCTCTTCCGTCTGGGCCTGAACGTCAGCATCACGCGGCAGATCCTCGTCAACGGCTATGCCGGCGAGGTGGTCAGCGCGTTCGGCAGCTTCGTGATCGGCGGATCGCTCGTCGTCGGCCTGGTCATCTTCCTGATCCTCATCGTCATCCAGTTCGTCGTGGTCACCCGAGGCGCCGAGCGCGTGGCAGAGGTTGGTGCCCGCTTCACCCTCGACGCGATGCCCGGCAAGCAGATGGCGATCGATGCCGACCTCAACGCGGGCATCATCGATGAGGCAGAGGCACGCCGGCGACGCGAGGAGGTCACCGCCGAGGCAGACTTCTACGGCGCGATGGACGGTGGCACCAAGTTCGTCAAGGGCGACGCGATCGCCGCCATCTTCATCACGATCATCAACCTCTTCGGCGGCCTGGCCATCGGCATCATCCAGAACGGCCAGAGCTTCGCCGAGGCCATCCAGACCTACAGCCTGCTCACCGTCGGTGACGGCCTCGCCGCGCAGATCCCCGCACTGATGCTCTCGGTGGCCACGGGCCTCATGGTGACAAGGGCGACCACCGACGGCGACATGTCCTCCGACGTGGTCAAGCAGTTCTCCGGACAGCGCCGCGCCATGATGATCGCGGGCGCAGGCATCATGCTCATGGGCTTCATCCCGGGCCTGCCGATCCTGCCCTTCGTCCTGATCGGCGGCGGGATCCTTCTCATCGGACGTCGACTTCCCCGCGCGAAGAGCACAGCCAAGGAGCTCGAGGGTGCACCCGATCGGGCCGCGATCACCGCGGGCAGGCCGGCTCCCGACACCCCGGAGGGGATCGTCCAGGATCTCCGCGTCGATGCCCTCGAACTGGGCCTGAGCTACGACATCATCGACCTGGTCAACGCGGACACGGGTGGGGACCTGCTCATCCGCGTCAAGGCACTTCGCCGCAAGCTCGCCATGGAGCTCGGTCTCGTGCTGCCGATCGTGCGCACGCGCGACGACACCGACCTCCCGCTCTCCACCTACCGGATCCGCCTGCACGGGGTCGAGGTCGCGCGCGGCCAGGCCCCGCCCGGGCACGTGCTGGTCATCGGCGAGAACCTGCAGTCGCTGCCTGGCGAGGACACCAAGGAGCCGGTGTTCGGACTCGACGCTCGCTGGGTACCCATCGGGTTCCAGCATCAGGCCGAGCTCATGGGCGCCACGGTCGTCGACCGAGCCTCCATCATCACGACCCACCTTGCCGAGACGGTCCGCAAGCATGCGGCCGAGCTGCTGTCCCGCGAGGACGTCAAGATGCTGGTGGACTCCGTCAAGGAGTCCCAGCCCACTGTGGTCGAGGAGCTCACCCCTGCCCAGGCGACCCTCGGCGAGATCCAGCGCGTGCTGCAAGGCCTGCTCCGCGAGCGCGTGGCGATCCGTGATCTCGCACGCATCTTCGAGGCGATGTCCGCCTCGATCCGTACAGGTCACAACAGCACCGACGCCATGGTGGAGGCGGCCCGGGAGATGCTCGGCTCGGCCATCACCACTTCGGCTGCCATCGACGGCGTCCTGCACGTCATCACCCTCGACCCGACGTTCGAGCAGAACCTGCTCACCGCCGCCCGTCCGAGCCAGGAGGGACAGCTCCTTGCGATCGATGCATCCGTCCTCATCCGGATGAGCGAGGAAGTCGGCCGACTGGTCAACCAAGCCGAGGAGACAGGCATCTCCCCGGTGCTCATCTGCGCGAGCCAGCTCAGGGCGCCGCTGTACCGCCAGCTGCGCCACGAGTTCCCGCGCCTGCAGGTCCTGGCCTACTCGGAATTGGGTGGGTCAGTCGAGATCCAGACAGTTGGGACGGTGGGCAATGAGCCTGCGCATGTTGCTTGACGGACCCGATCTTCGCGGCATCATCAAGGAGGTCGAGGCCAACTATGGCCGGAACTTCCGGGTGGTGAAGGCTGAGCAGGTCCGCACCGGCGGGTTCGCCGGCTTCTTCGCCAAGCAGCACTACGAGGTCACCGTCGAGATCAGTGACCCGAAGCTCGTGGCGCGCATCACCGCCCAGCCCAAGAAGGAGGGCATGCCACTCGCCGAGCTCGCCACGCGCAGCCAGAACGACCAGGCCGTGGCCTCGGCCCAGGCATGGGCCAAGGACCTCCTGCAGAAGGCCCGCGAACTCAATGTCGGCACCGTTCCGCCTCCTGCTCCCGTACCGGCACCTGTGGCGGCGCCCGTAGCGGCGGCGGCCGCACCTGCACCCGCCCACCCGCGCGGCGTGCCCCTGCTGGACGACGAGGAGGTCAGCGCCCGAGAGGCTGACCAGGAACGTGGCAAGAAGAAGCTCGGACGGCTGTCCGGTCGCAAGAAGGCGGCTCGCACACCCTCAGACCGCATGATGCGCGCAACACCCGAGCAGCAGTCCCGCCTTCGCGAACTGCTCGCCCAGGGCGTGGACGTGGTCGAGGACGCCCCGGCCTCCGACGGTGGAGCCGCGACGGCCGAGGCGACATCGGCTCCCCGCAGGAAGCCGGCACGCAAGCAGGCCGATGCACCCACCACACCCCAGGCGTCCGCGACCCAGGTCGACGCACCGGCCGACGTCCAGATCGACGTGCCCGCGGCAGCACCTACCGCTCCGGTTGCCGCTGCCGCAGCACCGGCCGGCGTGGCTGCCTCGGCGCCGAAGGCCGCCCCAAGGCCTGCGAAGCCGGCTGCCGCCAAGAAGGCCCCCGCGAAGAAGCCCGCGGTCAAGCCACCCGCGGCGAAGAGGGCCACCGCGAAGCCCGCAGCGCAGCAGGCGGATGCGCCTGAGCCTGTGCCCGCGGTCAAGCCCGCAGCGTCGAAGAAGTCCGCGGTCAAGCCCGCAGCAGCGAAGAAGACGGCCGCGAAGCCCGCAGCATCGAAGAAGGCCCCTTCCATGGAGCCGTTGGTGGAGAGTCAGCCTGCGGCACCCGTGCTGTCGGCTCCCGTGCCGGCCTCGCATCCGACGGAGGAGGGCTTCTGGCGGTCGCAGATCGCCGATGAGATCCGTCGCCAGCGCGACAGGGTCGAGCACTTCTACGCCCGACGTGGGGGAATCACGGACGAGGAGCTGCGGAACCTCGGGATCTTCGAGCTGGCAGAGGCCATCGCCCGCGGTCATGATGTCTCGGCCGCAATCGCCAGCGCCGCAATCTCCAGCACCTCAACCTCCAGCACCGCTGTGGCCCCCGCCCCTGCCGTTTCCATGCACCAGGTCGTGGAGCCGGAGCCCGTCATCGAGTACGCGCCCCGGTACACGCCTCTGCACGAC
>JBIIJX010000101.1:0-8878 GCA_044233495.1 Candidatus Nanopelagicales bacterium | reverse complement strand
TGTGGGTGTGGGACCGGCTGCTCTCGAGCATCTTCCAGACCGATCCCGACGTCCTGTTCCTCGCCGAGGCCTTCACCCGACCGCCGATGATGAGGGCCCTCGCGCAGGTCGGGTACCAGCAGAGCTACACCTACTTCACCTGGCGCAACACCGCCGAGGAGATCCGGTCCTACGCCAGCGAGCTCGCCGGACCCTCGTCGGCGTACATGCGGCCCAACCTCTTCGTCAACACCCCTGACATCCTGCCCGAGTACCTCCAGCACTGCGGTCCGGCCGGATTCGCCATCCGCGCCACACTCGCCGCGACGCTGTCGCCCACCTACGGCGTCTACAGCGGCTACGAGCTCTACGAGCATCTCGCCGTGCGCCCGGGCAGCGAGGAGTACCTCGACTCCGAGAAGTACCAGTACCGACCACGCGACTGGAACCTCGCCGCATCGAAGGGGCTGACCCTCGCCCCCTACCTGACCCGGCTCAACGAGTGGCGTCGAGCGCACCCGGCACTGCAGGACCTCCGCTCGCTGCGCTTCCATCACAGCGACAATCCTCAGGTGCTCGCCTACTCCAAGCGCGACGGCGACGACATCGTGCTCGTCGCCTGCACACTCGACCCCGCGCGCGAGCAGGAGTCCACCATCGCCTGGGACACCGACGCCCTCGGCCTCGGTGAGAAGTTCATCGCGCACGACCTGGCCACCGGCAACCGCTGGACGTGGTCGCCCCGCACCTACGTGCGGCTCTCGCCCGCGGAGCATGTCGCCCACGTCGTCCACGCCCGTCGCGCGTGATGGCATCCACCCCGACGAGCCCCGATCCGGGCGCCCCCGTCCCCGTCTCGATCCTCGACCTCGACCGTCTGGTCGACGGCTGGCATCACGACCCGCACAGCATCCTCGGTCCCCACCGGAACGGCTCGGTGGTGACCGTGCGCGTGCTGCGCCCGGGTGCTGAGGGCGTGCGCCTCGTGACCGCAGACCGCGCCGTGCCCATGACCCACGAGCACCGCGGAGTCTGGGTCGTCGCCATCACCGCCACCGACGTGCCCGACTACACCCTCGACATCTCGTACCCCGCGGCGACGCTGACCGCTGACGATCCGTACCGGTACCTGCCCACCCTCGGCGAGATGGACCTTCACCTGATCAGCGAGGGCCGCCACGAGCAGCTGTGGCAGGTCCTCGGCGCACACACGCGCACCTACGAGTCATGGCGCGGCCCCGTGCACGGTGTCTCCTTCGCTGTGTGGGCGCCCAACGCTCAGGGCGTGCGCGTCATCGGCGACTTCAACCACTGGGACGGCACCGGGCATCCCATGAGGTCGCTCGGCGCGTCCGGGGTCTGGGAGATCTTCATCCCCGGACTCGGGGACGGCACTGTCTACAAGTTCGCGATCCTCGGGCGCGACGGCACGTGGCGTGACAAGGCCGACCCCATGGCCTTCGCGACCGAGGTGCCTCCGGCCACCGGATCGATCGTCCACACCCCGAACTACACCTGGTCGGACTCCGCTTGGCTGGAGCAGCGCGCGCGCATGCACCAGCACAAACGACCTCTGTCCATCTACGAGGTGCATCTCGGCTCCTGGCGTGCGGGCCTGGACTACCGCCAACTGGCCGACGAGCTCACCGAATACGTCCTGGCGACCGGGTTCACCCACGTGGAGCTCCTGCCTGTCGCCGAGCACCCCTATGGTCCCTCCTGGGGCTACCAGGTGACCTCGTACTTCGCCCCCACGTCGCGCTTCGGCTCCCCCGACGACCTTCGCCACCTGGTCGACCGACTCCATCAGTCGGGCATCGGCGTCATCATCGACTGGGTCCCGGCGCACTTCCCGAAGGACGAATGGGCACTGGCACGCTTCGACGGGACCCCGCTGTACGAGCATCCCGACCCGCGGCGCGGAGAGCATCCGGACTGGGGAACCTACGTGTTCGACTTCGGGCGTACCGAGGTTCGCAACTTCCTCGTCGCCAATGCCGTCTTCTGGCTCGAGGAGTTCCACGTCGACGGACTCCGCGTCGATGCCGTCGCCTCGATGCTGTACCTCGACTACTCACGCAAGGACGGCGAGTGGTACCCGAACGAGTTCGGTGGCCGCGAGAATCTTGACGCAGTGGCCTTCCTTCAGGAGATGAACGCGACCGTCTACAAACGAGTCCCGAGTGCGCTGACGATCGCGGAGGAGTCCACTGCGTGGCCCGGGGTGACTCGGCCGACGTATCTCGGCGGTCTGGGTTTCGCCTACAAGTGGAACATGGGCTGGATGCACGACTCTCTGTCGTACATCGCGCATGAGCCCATCCACCGCCAGTACCACCACAACGAGATGACGTTCGCGATGGTCTACGCCTACAGCGAGCACTTCATCCTGCCGATCTCGCATGACGAGGTCGTGCACGGCAAGGGATCTCTCGTGGCGCGCATGCCCGGGGACCGCTGGCAGGAGCTCGCGAACCTTCGCGCCTACCTCGGATTCATGTGGGGGCACCCGGGGAAGAAGCTGCTGTTCATGGGGTCGGAGTTCGCGCAGTCGAGCGAGTGGGCGAGCGACCGGGGCCTGGACTGGTGGCTGCTGCAGTTCCCGGAGCACTCCGGCGTGCTCGCCGTCGTCACGGACCTGAACGCGCTCTACCGCGCGACCCCCGCCCTCTGGGAGTGCGACGACGAGCCGGCGGGCTTCGAGTGGATCGATGCCAACGATGCAGGGGCCAACACATTCAGCTGGCTGCGCCGCGATGACTCCGGTGGCTGCGTGGTCGTGCTCTCGAACATGTCCCCCGTGCCGCGCGAGGGATACCGGGTGGGACTCCCACAGGCGGGCACCTGGCGGGAGCTCCTCAACACCGACGCAGGCGTCTACGGCGGCTCCGGGGTGGGCAACGCCGGTGGCATCGAGGCCGAGGAGATCCCCTGCCATGGTCGCCCCGCTTCCGCAGCCGTGACGCTGCCTCCACTGGCGACCGTCTTCCTCCGTCGGGATCCCTGACCCCTCCGGATCAGAACAGCGCGCTGGCCAGTGCCGTGCGCGCCCGCGGCACCGAGGGATCATCACCGGCGATCAGGAAGAACTCCAGGACTCGCGCCCGGGCGGCCTCCCGCTCATCGCCGGACGCGTCACGCACCGCGGCGATGGCCAGCGCGAATGCGTCCTCCCATTGGCCCCGGAGCGCAGCATCATCAGCCTGGTCGAGCGGCGTCAGCTCAGCCGCTGCCTCCCGGCCCTCCGTGCGCTGGTACAGATCGACGATCGCGCGTCCCGCCAGGGCATCCGGGTCACTCGGCGTGGCCGCGAGCACAGCGTCGTACGCGGCACGGGCCGCCGACCAGTCGCCCTGCTCGATGGCGGTGTACGCGGCCTCGAAACGGGGGTCGCCGGGAGGGGCCTGGTCCGGTTCCGGCGGGGCCTCGCCGGCGGAGATGGTCCCCGACACGCCCTGCTCGGCAGCCACCTTCAGCAGCTCCTCCAGGAACTGCCGGATCTGGGCTTCCGGAAGCGCTCCCTGGAACAGCGGAATCGGCTGACCCTTGATCACGGCGAAGACCGAGGGGATCGACTGGACCTGGAAGGCTGCCGCGATCTGCTGCTCCGCGTCGACATCGACCTTCGCCAGCACCCAGCTGCCGGCACCCTCAGCGGCCAGCCTCTCCAGGATGGGCGAGAGCTGCTTGCACGGACCGCACCACTCCGCCCACAGGTCGAGCACGACAGGGACGGTCATCGACTGGTCGATGACTCGCTCCTGGAAGGTCCCCACCGTGACATCGACGACGACGCCGGGGGGCGCCGCGGCGAGGGCGGCGGCGGCCTTCTGCTGATTGCTCTTGTTCGCGGCGAGCGCGCCGAGGTCGACGGCTCCTCTGGCATTGATCGATGCGGCCATGCCGCCATTGTGGCGCACCCGGCACCGCCGGCCCACGTGGCGGGTCGCCCTGCCATCGTCCCCCATTGGCCCCAGAATGGGGCGATGCACGTCTCCGCCAAGGCCGACTACGGGATGCGTGCGCTCATGTTCCTGACGCAGTCCCACGCAGCGGACCCGAGCCGCCTGGTCAAGGGCGAGATCATCGCGTCATCCCAGGGCATCCCGATGAAGTTCCTCGAGGGCATCCTGCGCCAGCTCCGGCAGGCGGGGATCGTGGCGAGCCAGCGGGGCGCCGAGGGCGGCTACCGCCTCGACCGCGATCCGTCGTCCATCACCATCGCCGACGTCGTCCGAGCGCTGGACGGTCCGCTGGCCGCCGTGCGCGGGCAGCGCCCGGAGGACCTCGACTACTCGGGAGCCTCGGAGCACCTGCGCGAGGTCTGGGTCGCCGTGCGGGCTGCCATGCGCCACGTGCTCGAGGGGGTGACCCTGGCCGACGTCGCCGCCGGCGCCCTACCCGACGACGTCACCTCGCTGTTGGCTGAGCCGGGAGCCTGGCAGCGCCGCTGACCCTCGCGCGCCTCACACCTCGTCGAGCAGCCTGGCCGCCGCCGCCTGCGGGTCGATGTCCCCCGACAGCACCTCCTGCGCCAACCGGTCGAGCAGGGCCGGTGTCATGCGGCTGCGCGCAAGGGCCAGCGCCGTCGCGGCGATCTCCTCGCGCGTGCGCCGCTGAACCCGGCGCACCCCCTCGCCCGTCTCCGCCAGCCATGCACCGTGGGCGTCGATCGCCGCGAGAAGGTCGGCGATGCCCGTTCCCTCGACGGCCACCGCAGGAATCACCGGAGGAACCCAGGCTGCCTCCCCGTGGGGGGCCAGCGCCTGCATCGCGCGCAGGTCGCGCAGAGTCTGATCCGCACCCTCGCGGTCGGACTTGTTCACGACGAAGATGTCGGCCACCTCGAGGATCCCGGCCTTCACCGCCTGCACGCCGTCGCCCATGCCGGGCGCCAGCAGAACCACCGTGGTGTCGGACACCCCGGCGATCTCGACTTCGGACTGGCCGACGCCGACAGTCTCGATGATGACGTCGTCGAACCCCACGGCGTCGAGCACGCGGATGACCTGGGAGGTCGTTGCCGCCAGGCCACCGAGGTGCCCACGCGCCGCCATGGAACGAATGAAGACGCCGGGATCCGTGGCCAGCTCCTGCATGCGGATGCGGTCGCCGAGGAGAGCACCGCCGGAGTATGGCGAGGAAGGATCGACGGCCAGGACGGCCACCCGTCGCCCGAGGGCTCGCAGGCTCGCGACCATCTCGGTGACCGTGGTCGACTTGCCCGCTCCAGGGGGGCCGGTGATCCCGACGACGCGCGCATGGCCCTGGTGGGTCGCGCACCGCCGCAGCAGCATGGACGCCTGCGGAGCATCATCCTCGACCAGCGAGATCAGGCGTGCGACGTCACGCGGACGTCCGGCACAGGCGCCCTCGAGCAGGGCGTCGAGGTCGGCGCTCACCCGCCGCACCCCGATGTGACCACGGCCACGCCTGCGAGGGACATGCACGACTCCCGATCTGCTCTGGTGATGACAACATAGACCCATGGATTCCCTGCTGACCCGCATCGACCACGTGGGCATCGCCGTCCCCGATCTCGACGCGGCCGTCGAGTTCTACAGCCGTGCGTTCGGGCTGACGAAGGTGCACGAGGAGGTGAACGAGGAGCAGGGCGTGCGCGAGGCGATGCTGGCCGTCGGCGACTCCGGGTCGTGCATTCAGCTGCTTGCCCCTCTTTCCCCCGAGTCCACCATCGCGAAGTTCCTCGACCGGTCGGGGCCGGGCATCCAGCAGGTGGCGTACGCCGTCGACGACGTCCAGGCTGCGGCCGACGCGCTGCGTGCCGCGGGCGTCAGGGTGCTCTACGACTCGCCCAAGCGCGGCACCGCCGGATCCCTCGTCAACTTCTGCCACCCCAAGGACTGCGGCGGGGTGCTCATCGAACTCGTCCAGGCTGCCCCGGACGGCCACCACTAGTCCCGCCTCCACACCCGTGCCGAGAAGCCTCTGATCGTCGTGCAGTCAAGGCCCCTCGGCGATTCCCCGACCATCTGATGCCGCTCGGCACCGGGCGTGGAACGATGGGCGCGGCGTCGACAGGCGGCTGATCCCTGCCGCAGCGCGGCGACCCGCGCAGCGCCCGGCTGCGCCACCGTCGATCAGGAGGTCCGTCATGGAGCGCATTCGGGAGGCGATCCTCACGGACGCCGAGTTCGGGGACTACGCCAGCATTCCCGTGCCCGAGTCGTACCGCGCCGTGACCGTCCACCGGGACGAGCAGGACATGTTCGCCGGGATGGAGACTGGGCAGAAGGACCCGCGTCAGTCCTTGCATGTGGAGGAGGTGCCGACCCCGGAACTGGCTCCGGGTGAGGCGCTGATCGCGGTGATGGCGTCGAGCATCAACTACAACACCGTGTGGACGTCCATCTTCGAGCCGGTCTCGACGTTCGGGTTCCTGGAGAAGTACGGCCGAACACATGCCGACGCCAAGCGGCACGACCTGCCCTACCACGTGATCGGCTCGGACGCGGCCGGCGTGGTGCTGCGCGTGGGACCGGGGGTCAACGCGTGGAAGCCCGGCGACAAGGTCGTCGCGCACTGCCTGAGCGTGGAGCTGGAGTCCCCGATGGGTCACAACGACACGATGATGGATCCGGAGCAGCGGATCTGGGGATTCGAGACGAACTTCGGCGGTCTCGCCGAGCTCGCGGTGGTGAAGTCCAACCAGCTCCTGCCCAAGCCCGCGCACCTCACCTGGGAGGAGGCCGCCTCGCCCGGGCTCGTCAACTCCACCGCCTACCGGCAGTTGGTGTCGCGGAACGGTGCCGGCATGAAGCAGGGCGACGTCGTCCTGATCTGGGGGGCATCTGGTGGGCTCGGCTCCTACGCCACGCAGTACGCGGTTAACGGCGGCGCCATCCCTGTCTGCGTCGTCTCGAGCCCGGAGAAGGCCGACCTCGCCCGCGCGATGGGCGCGGAACTCGTCATCGACCGCAGCGCCGAGGGGTACAGGTTCTGGAAGGACGAGCACACCCAGGACCCCAAGGAGTGGCAGCGCCTCGGCAAGCGGATCCGCGAGCTGACCGGAGGCGACGACGTCGACATCGTGTTCGAGCACCCGGGACGCGAGACCTTCGGCGCGTCCGTCTACGTGACGCGCAAGGGTGGCACCATCGTGACCTGCGCCTCGACCAGCGGCTTCATGCATGAGTACGACAACCGGTACCTGTGGATGAACCTCAAGCGGATCGTCGGCTCGCACTTCGCGAACTACCGTGAGGCCTACGAAGCCAATCGCCTTGTCGCCAAGGGGATGATCCACCCGACCGTGTCGAAGTCCTTCCCCCTGGAGCAAGCCGGGCAGGCGGCCTATGAGGTCCATCGCAACGCCCACCAGGGGAAGGTCGGTGTCCTCACCCTGGCCCCGTCCGAGGGCCTGGGTGTCACCGACCCCGAGATGCGCGCCCGCCACGAGCAGGCGATCAACCGCTTCCGCAACACCTGAGCGGAGCACGGTCCCGCCGCGCAGGTGCGCCTAGCATGGAGGGGTGCCCACGAGCCTGACGCCGACCACCAGCTCGGTGCCGTGGCGACTGGACCGCGGCCGTTCCCAGGGCGAGATGGGCTACCTGCCGGGCCTCGACGGCATTCGGGCCCTGGCCGTCATCGGCGTACTGCTCTACCACGCCGATCTCACCTGGATCAGCGGCGGCTTCCTCGGGGTCGATGTCTTCTTCGTGCTGAGCGGCTTCCTCATCACCTCGCTGTTACTTGAGGAGTACGACAGGTCCGGGCGCATCAGGTTCGGCCGCTTCTACCTCGGCCGCGCACGACGCCTGCTTCCTGCCCTGGTGCTCATGCTCCTCGTCGTCGCCGCAGTGGTCGGCCTGTTCTTCCGCGACGCCGCCGCCTTGCTGCGCGCCGACATCGTCGCTTCCCTGCTCTACGTCAACAACTGGTGGTACGTCCTCAACGACGCCTCCTACTTCGAGTTCATCGGTCGGCCCCCGCTGCTCAAGCACCTGTGGTCGCTCGCCGTGGAGGAGCAGTTCTACCTGCTGTGGCCGCTCCTCGCGTTCGTGGCGATGCGAGCGGCGGGTCGACGCGGAGTCCGTGTCGTCGCGCTGCTCCTCGGTCTCGCCTCGACGGCGTGGATGATCTACCTCTCTGTGAGCAACGGGTTCCCCGAGTACGCCGATCCCAGCCGTGCCTACTTCGGCACTGACGCGCACGCCATGGGGCTGCTCGTCGGAGCGGCCCTCGCCACCGCCTGGCGCCCCGGTCAGCTGCGTGCGAACATCCCGAGGGTCTCGCGGGTGATCATCACGGCCTTGGGGATCGCAGCGCTCCTGACGATCGTCTGGTTCTTCCTCTTCGTCGGCGAGTTCACTCCATGGCTGTACCAGCGCGGCGGGTTCCTCGGGCTCGCTCTCGTGGTGGCCGTGCTCATCGCCGTGGCCACGCACCCTGCGTCTTCGCTGGGGCGATGGATGGGCGCACAGCCTTGGCGATATCTGGGCCAGCGGTCGTACGGGCTCTACCTGTGGCACTGGCCCATCTTCATGCTGACCCGGCCCGGGCTCGATGTGCCGTTCGACGGGCTTCCGCTGCTGGCCGTGCGGCTCGGACTGACCATCGGAGTCGCGGAGCTGAGCTTCCGATTCGTCGAGATGCCGATCCGCCGCGGGGCCATCGATCGCTGGGTGCACCGCTGGCGCACGGCGACAGGCGAGGCACGCCGCCGGCTGACCGCGCAAGGGTCCGTCATCGTCGCAGCCTTCGTGGCCATCGTCGTCACGATCGGGATCTCGCTCGTGACGGCACCCGCTGCGAACACGCAGGAGGCCCTGCCTGCCGACGTGGCCGAGGCGATCGGGATCGCCGATGGCGGCCCGACCGCCGTCACCCTGGACGACCCGGAACCGGCCGCCGACACCGGAGGCCCGGCTACCGG
>JBIIJX010000260.1:0-3144 GCA_044233495.1 Candidatus Nanopelagicales bacterium | reverse complement strand
GGGTGTCCCCGACTCCGCACGGATGGCACGGCATACGTCCACACCGTCACGTCCGGGAAGCATCAGGTCCAGCAGGACGAGGTCGGGACGGCTGTCGCGAAAGGCGTCGAGTGCCGCGGCTCCGTCGGCGCAGAACACCGGCTCGAACCCCTCGCCCCTGAGCACGATGCCGAGCATCTCGGAGAGGGCGGCATCGTCGTCGACGACGAGGACGCGCCCTCGAAAGGCACCGCCCGGCTGAAGGGTCATGGGCCTATGCTGACACGTCCGGCACGCCCACGAACAGTGCGAGTGCAGCTGGCACGTTCACGGTGCCGTGGGCGACCATGGCCGCAGCCGTGGATCCCGTTCGCCAGCGCACCCATCCGAGGACGAGTCCGGTCGGCAGGAGAATGAGGATCCGAGCGGGCTCGAGGTGGAAGAGGGCGAAGGTGACAGCCGTCACCACGATGGTGAGGACGGCGCCGAGGCCGCGCTTGCGCAGGGCGGAGAACATCAGACCCCGGAAGAACAGCTCCTCCACGACAGGTGCGCCCACCATGACGAGGAGGGCGAAGACCGCCATCGCGAGGAAACCGGAATCCTCGAGGCTTTCGCCTGCATCGCCGGCCGCCGAGCTCAGGTCGGGCACGAACAGTTCCGTGATGGTCACTGCCGTTACCGCGAGCACGAGGGCGGCAACTCCGCCGAGAACCGCCCATCCGGTGTCGCGCCAGGTCAGCCGCAGACCCAGATCGATGCGGGCACCGTTTCCGCGGAGCCTGGTGATGAGGATCGGCCAGCCCGCGAGGATGAGCCATGGTGCCGTCATTCCACCGATGATCTGCACAGCGACGGATGCCCCCATGAGGAAAAGCCCGACCGCGGCGACGACAGCGACCACCGTGCTGCCCACAAGTCCGATGAGGACGTCCCAAAGTCCCCAGCGCGGCGAACGAAGCACCTCACCTCGGGCCAGAGCCTCGGTGACGGTGACCGGGCAGCCCGGATAGTCGGGCGGGGCTGGTTCACGGGGCATCCGCCAACACTATGTCACCCCGTTATCGACCCGAGGGAGTCGTGACGAGAGGTACGGTCCTGTCATGGCTGCCACACCGCCCACCGGCTACGGATCGAAGAACCCCTGGATTCGCATGAACGCGATGCGCCGTGTCATCGGCATCGTCATGGCCATGGTCGGCGCCGTCTGGTTCTTCCAGGGCATCGGGGTCGCACAGGGCAGCGTCATGACCGGGCAGTCATTCTGGGCCGTCGTCGGAGCAGTGCTGGCCGTCGCCGGGATCGCCGTGCTGTACCGGGCGCACAATGCCGCAAAGAAGCTGATCGCCGACGAGGAAGCAGCTGCGCGGGACGCCGACACCGAGTAGGTCACTCCTTGACGTACCGGCACCTGCCGTTTGCGCCGCGACCGGGCTCCGGTGCGACGGATGTCGCAGAGTTCGGGACGGTCTGAGCGACGCCTTCCCGACCGCTCCTCGGGTGCGATTTCATTCCTTGGATGCCGCGTCAAGACGCGCGCGCGAGCGGATGACTCGCACGAATGCGAAGACCGCGATCAGTCCCCAGATGGCATTGAGCGCAACGGATGCCCAGGCAAAGAGCAGGAACCCGTAGATCGTCAGGAGCGTGGCGCCGACCAGATTCATTCCCTGGAACCCGAGCGAAGCAGACTTGAGCCTCCCGGTGGACACGAGGAAATACGCGACCAGAACCAGGATCGTGCCTGCACCACCGATGATGTGAACCATGCGGGCATGCTAGTCGGGCGTCGCCACACGTGTCCCTCAACTGGTGATCTGGTCCGCGTCGCCTTCGGCGCAGAGCCGTTGCCGCGTCGAAATCGTCTTCCTGACGAACGACTCGTGGACTTCAGGGTCGTACTCACCAGTGCTGAGGTTTTCCGCGATGTCACGCTCAACCATCAGCTCCCAGTCATCATCACGCAGGTGGCGCCCCGAGTAGCCGTCTGGCAAGGGCACAGCACGGGGCAGCGTCGCGGTCGTGAGAACGTCGAGCTGCTCCAACTCAATGCCGTGACGCGCCCATGCTTCCAAGTCGCCCGGCATGGCCGCCAGCCCGGCAGCGAACCATGTCGCGTGTGGGAACTCCTCCTTGAAGCGTTCCAGCCACCGGAGTGCGTCATCGCAGGTGGAGGGGTCGGTCACCAGCAGGCAGTTGCCCCAGTGATAGGCGGGGTTGCCTGGGGAACGAACGACGAGGTGGTCGCCGTGGTCGTCGACAGTGGAGCCGGTCAGTTCCAAGATGGCCAGATCGGTCGCCCATCCAGGGGGGATGAGGTGCATGCGCTAGGCCTAGGAGCCTTCACCTCGCCCCTCCGATCGCGACAATCTCGGATACGCAGAAACGGACAGGGTGGTCACCTCTATGAAGGCAACCACCCTGTCCGTTACGGCTTGGGCGCGTATCCGTGTCAGTAGCGGTAGTGATCCGGCTTGTACGGGCCGGCGACGTCGACACCGAGGTACTCGGCCTGCGGCTTGGAGAGCTCGGTCAGGCGAACACCCAGTGCGTCGAGGTGCAGCCGTGCCACCTTCTCGTCGAGGTGCTTGGGCAGCGTGTAGACGCCCAGCGGGTACTCGTCGAGCTTGGTGAACAGCTCGATCTGCGCGAGCACCTGGTTCGTGAAGGAGTTGCTCATCACGAACGAGGGGTGCCCGGTCGCGTTGCCCAGGTTCAGCAGGCGACCTTCGCTCAGCATGATGATCGAGTGGCCGTCGGGGAAGGTCCACTCGTCGACCTGCGGCTTGATCGTCTTGCGCTTGATGCCGGGGACGTTCTGCAGGCCGACCATGTCGATCTCGTTGTCGAAGTGGCCGATGTTGCCGACGATCGCCTGGTGCTTCATCTTGGCCATGTGCTCGACCTTGATGACGTCGTAGCAGCCCGTAGCAGTGATGAAGATGTCAGCGGAGTCGATGACGTCCTCGAGGCGTGCCACCTGGTAGCCGTCCATCGCCGCCTGCAGTGCGCAGATCGGATCGATCTCGGTGACGATGACGCGAGCACCCTGGCCGCGCAGCGAGTCCGCCGAGCCCTTGCCGACGTCACCGAAACCGCACACGACGGCGACCTTGCCGCCGATCATGGTGTCGGTCGCGCGGTTGATGCCGTCGACGAGCGAGT
>JBIIJX010000162.1:0-5733 GCA_044233495.1 Candidatus Nanopelagicales bacterium | reverse complement strand
GAGCGAGTGGCGGCAGCCGTACTTGTTGTCGAACTTGCTCTTGGTGACGGAGTCATTGACGTTGATCGCCGGGAAGAGCAGCGCACCGTCGCGCAGCATCTCGTAGAGACGGTGCACACCCGTGGTCGTCTCCTCGGTCACGCCCTTGATGCCGGCAGCGATGGTGGTCCAGCGCTGCGGATCCTCGGTCAGCGAGCGGCGCAGCGTCTCCAGGACCACCGCGTACTCCTCTGAGGTGTCCTCGTCCGCGAACGGGACGACACCGGCGGCCTCGAACTCCTTGCCCTTGTGGACCAGGAGGGTGGCGTCACCGCCGTCGTCGAGGATCATGTTCGGGCCCTTGCCGTCCGGCCACATGAGGATCTGCTCGGTGCACCACCAGTACTCGGGCAGGGACTCGCCCTTCCACGCGTAGACCGGCACGCCCTGCGGATCGTCGACGGTGCCGTTCGGGCCGACGACGACGGCAGCGGCCGCGTGGTCCTGGGTGGAGAAGATGTTGCACGACGCCCAGCGGACGTCGGCGCCGAGCTCCACGAGGGTCTCGATCAGCACGGCGGTCTGGATCGTCATGTGCAGGGAGCCGGTGATGCGGGCGCCCTTGAGGGGCTTGGAGGCGCCGTACTCGGCGCGCATCGCCATCAGGCCGGGCATCTCGTGCTCGGCGAGTCGGATCTCGTCGCGGCCGAACTCGGCCAGATCGATATCGGCGACCTTGTAGTCGGGGGTGCCGTCAGGCTTGGACACGGACATGCAGGACTCCTTGTGAGAGCGGACAGGTCGGTGCGAACGGCACGAGGCTTCGATAGTTCGCCCAGGTGAGGGAAGGCCACCGCGGGAACCAGGGCTCCGGACCGCTGGGGCTCCCCCAAGTGTGCCAGAGGATCGGCGATTCCGCCGCATCGGCACCCGAGCCCTAGGGCGTGGTGACCTCCTGGCCGCGGTCGATGTCGGGCTCGAGGAACACGTACACCGCCGTCGGCACGGCTGCCCGCACCGCCGCCTCCGCCTCGTCGATGTCGCGTGCGATCTCCAGGCCCGTGCCCGAATGCGCCACGGCGATCTTCGCCGCCACGAGCAGTTCATCGGGGCCGACGTGCAGCGTGCGCAGATGGATCACCCGGGTGACTCCGTCCGAGCCCTCCAGTGCCGCGCGGATGGCGGCCACCTCCTCCGGCAGGGCGCTCTCGCCCACCAGCATGGTGGTCATCTCCATCGCCAGGAAGATCGCAATCACAACCAGCAGCGTGCCGACCGCCATGGCGCCCATCGCGTCGAAGCGGCCGTTTCCGGTGACGACGGCCAGCCCCACTCCCAGCAGTGCGAACACCAGTCCGCAGAGGGCACCTATGTCCTCGAGCAGGATCACCGGCAGCTCCGGCTGCCGTGTCTCACGTACGAACCTGGCCATCGAGCGCTTGCCGCGGGCATGGTTCGCCTCGCGGATCGCGGTGCGCAGCGAGTAGGACTCCAGCGCGATCGCCACGACCAGCACGGCGACCGCGATCCACCAGGCCGACAGGGGCTTCGGGTGCTGCCACTTGTGCCAGCCCTCGTACAGGGAGAACAGTCCTCCGACGAGGAACAGCACGATCGCCACGACGAATCCGTAGACGTAGCGACGCCGGCCGTATCCGAAGTTGTGCTGGTCGTCGGGCCTCTTCTTCGAGCGCTTGTTCCCGATCAGCAGGAGCACCTGATTGCCTGAGTCGGCGAGCGAGTGGATCGCCTCGGAGAGCATGGACGACGAACCGGTGAAGGCGAAGGCCACGAACTTCGCCGTCGCAATGCCCAGATTCGCAAACAGTGCGGCGATGACGGCCTTGATGCCGCCCTCGGTGCTCATGCTCGGGTGCTCACGCTCGGGTGCTCATGCTGCGGAGCTCATGTCCTAGTACTCATTGCGTGCGACATCCCATCGCTCGTGGACGAACTCCGTCTGGCGAGCGGTGGACTGCACGATCGCCACAAGGCCATCGGCCTCGACGTACGAGTCGGGATCCTGGGCTGAGATGACGGCCGCGGTGCCGGGCGTGAGGGTGATCTCGCCGAACTCCGAGCACACACGAGCCGTGCCCTCGATGAGCAGCAGGATGCGGTAGGCACCCGAGGGGATCCGCTCGCCACCGGTGCGCAGCATCCGCACGACGAACGGAGCGCTGACCGGCCAGATGAGATCACCGTGCCGCGTGTCCATGAACTGCGGCGCGAGGTTGGCGTCGAGGGCGAGCAGGGCATGATCGGCGAACACCGGCTTGCTCGTGAGCCCCAGGCGGATCACGTTGTCGGAGGACGTCATCACCTCGAGGCCGATGCCCCGGATGTAGCTGTGCGGCACGCCTGCCGGGACGTACACGGCCTGCCCCGGCTGCAGGCTTAGGTATGCCAGCAGTGGAGTGATCAGCGCACCGTGGTCGTTCGGATAGTGCTCGGCAACCGTGGCGTAGGCGGCGACCTGCTCGACGGGAAGGCCAGCGGCCTGAGCGGCCTCGGGCAGGCGGGCGATGCGGTCCGGCGAGGAGGCCTCGAGCAGACCTCGCACGGCCGTAGACCGATCGCGGTGTCGTACGGCGGCGAGGATCTGCTCGGAGATGCCCAGCGCCTGCAGGATGGCCTCGGCCTCGACTTCCGAGCGCCACCCGGCGAACGCCTCGAACTCCCGCAGGGCGACGAGCATCTCCGTCTTCTCGAACGGATCGGAGTACACCGGCGGGGATCCCGGCGCCTGCTGGTCACGCCATCCGTCCGCCGCGAGTCGGCGAGGCGGGTGGACCTGGACGGACAGCGGTCGGTCGGCAGCGAGCAGCTTCACCAGCAGTGGGATGGCCTCGATGTCGAACAGGTCGGCCAGCAGTTCACCCGTCGGACGGCCGCCGGTGTCGACCAGGGGTGACGGACCGCCCGGGTGCACGCCGAACCACAGCTCGGCCTGGGGGCCGCCGGTGGCCTGGCCGGTCCACGGCTGCAGCCCATCGACGACGCCCCAGTCGTAGGCCTTGACCGCTCCCCGGACGACGAGCACGTCAGCCGCCGTCCGTGAGTTCGTCCGCACCGGCTGCACCGGGAAGGATCGCCTCGTCGAGCAGCATCACCGGGATGCCGTCGCGCACCTCGAAGGATCTTCCGCAGGACGTGCAGACGATGCGCGCGGCCGCGAGGTCGGCGGTGACCGGCGCGTGGGCCGGACAGGGGCAGGCGAGGATCTCCCACAGGTCCGCAGAGATGCCCAGGGGTGCCGGGCGAGCAGCGGAGTCAGCCACGTCAGGCACCCGCCCGCATCAGCCCGAGGACCTCGTCGCGCAGTTCGCCCATCAGGACGGGATCGCCCGCCTCGACGTTGAGGCGCAGCAGCGGCTCGGTGTTGCTCGGTCGCACGTTGAACCACCAGCCCTGCCCCGTGATGGTCATGCCGTCGAAGTCCTCGATCTCAGTCGCGCGATCTTCGAACGCGGTCCGGATCCGCTCCGTCGCGGCCGGGACGTCGGCGACCTGTGTGTTGATCTCCCCGCTCATCGCGTATCGGGCGTAGGACGCCAGCAGGCTCGACAACGTGGTGCCCGCCGGAGTCTCCCCGAGTGCGGCGAGGGCGTGCATCGCCGCGAGCATCCCGGAGTCGGCCCGCCAGAAGTCGCGGAAGTAGAAGTGACCGGAGTGCTCACCCCCGAAGATCGCCCCGGTGTCGGCCATCGTCTGCTTGATGAAGGAGTGGCCCACGCGGGTGCGCACGGGCGTGCCACCGTTCTCCTCGATCACCTCGGGGACGGCCTTCGACGTGATCAGGTTGTGGATCACGGCGCTGCCCGGATGCTTGGCCAGCTCACGCTCGGCGATCAGCGCGGTCAAGGTCGACGGGCTCACCAGCTCGCCGCGCTCGTCGACGACGAAGCAGCGGTCGGCATCACCGTCGAAGGCAAGGCCGATGTCGGCGCCCGTCTCACGCACGCGGGCCTGCAGGTCGCGCAGGTTCTCCGGCTCGATCGGGTTCGCCTCATGGTTGGGGAAAGTGCCGTCGAGTTCGAAGTAGAGCGGGTCGATCGACAGCGGCAGGGCAGGCAGTCCGGCTGCGTCGCCGAGCACTGCCGGGACGGTGAACCCACCCATGCCGTTGCCGGCGTCGACGACTACCCGCAGTGGGCGGATGCCCGAGAGATCGACCAGCCCGCGCAGGAATTGCCCGTAGGCCACCAGGAGGTCCTGCTCGCGGACCTCCCCCATCGGCCCGTCGTAAGCCGGGACGCCGTCCTCCACGAGGCGCCGGATGTCGCGCAGACCGGTGTCCTGACCGACGGGCGCAGCACCCGCACGGCACAGCTTGATGCCGTTGTACTGCGCCGGATTGTGGCTGGCGGTGAACATCGCACCGGGCAGCCCGAGGCTGCCGGACGCGAAGTACAGGCCGTCGGTGCTGGCCAGGCCCATCAGGACGACGTCGCAGCCCTGCTCCCGGACCCCCGCGGCGAAGCTCGCGACGAGATCAGGTCCGGACGGGCGCATGTCATGGCCGATGACGACCGACCCGGGCCCCCCGTCGGCGGTGCGGATACCGAGCACCCGGACGAAAGCCGCACCCACGTCATGCGCAAGGTCCTCGTCGAGCTGGTCGGGGTAGACGCCACGGACGTCGTAGGCCTTGATGATCTGATCGAGGTCGCGCATCGTCCAAGGCTACCGGCCGACGAGGCCCGATCCTCACGGGAGCGATGCGCGTAAGGCGTCGCCCCACGGTGACCGACCGTCAGTCGTCGAAGTCCTGCAGGAGTCCGTCATCCCACGAGTCCGCCTGCTCCGAGGCGGTCGAGGACTGCTCGACGCTGGCAAGAACACGCAGGTGGCCCTTGCGGGCGACCTCGACCGACCCCGCCGGGACCTCGGTGGGCAGCGGCAGGCCCGGCTCGTAGCGCGGCCGCGCAGCCTCCCGCACGGCGTTGGCGAGGGCTTCGAGATCGTCGCTCGACGGCTTCAGTGCATCAGGATCGGGCGTGATGCGGACGATCTCCCAGCCCTTGGGTGCCGTGAGCCGCTCGCTGTGCATCTGGCACAGGTCGTAGCAGTGCGGCTCGGCGTACGTCGCAAGCGGCCCGAGTACCGCGGTGGAGTCGGCGTAGACGTATGTCAGCGTGGACACGGCGGGGCCGTTGCACGAGGGCTTCGAGCAGCGTCGACGACTCACGCACGGCACGCTAGTGGCTGGCGAGCAGCGGTCGTCCGCACCACGCCGGGACCTTTCGAGGATCAGCGCAGGGCGACAGAGGGGTCGACCACCGCGGTCGGGATGGTGACCTCCGTGCGCAGCGGCGGCCAGGGGTAGCCGGTCACCAGATCGCCGTATCGGGACTTCTCCCGAAGCCGGTGCGCCACGAGCACCGGACCAGACCCCTCGACCGGCGTCACGATGGCCGTGTACCAGTCCACGCCAGTCGGCGGACTCACCCGGATCCATCGGAGCGTGCCGGCAGGGATCGTCACCCGGCGGGTGCCGGTCGGCTCGGCAGCCTCGCGACCGGAGCGGAACGGCAGCAGGGCGATGTCGACGACGGCCTCCGACTCCGGTGCCGTCACCGCCACCCGCAGCTCCGTCGCGCTGCGGACCGGCAGACCGGAGACGGCCGCAGCTGCGACGTAGGACTGGGAGCCGGCGCTGAACGTGGTCTCGTTGCCGAAGAACTGGCGCATGCCGGCGACGATGGGCACATCTGATGTCAGCTCCAACGTGGCCGGCTCGCGGTTGAGGAT
>JBIIJX010000100.1:0-9043 GCA_044233495.1 Candidatus Nanopelagicales bacterium | reverse complement strand
CTCAGGCCTGAGACCCGCCCCTCGTCGGGCGACGCGCCGTGACGGCCTCAGCTCCCGTGGCCGAGCCAGCGAGAGACGGTGACGATCGGATCGATGATCCCCTGCGGGCGCGCAGCACGACCGAACCCCGAACGACGCGAACCCCGAACGACGCGAACCCCGAACGACGCGAACCCCGAACGACGCGAAGGGCCCCCGGCGCACCTGTGTGTGCCGGGGGCCCTGCATGGACGCCCGAATCAGGGCGCGATGCCCTACTTCTTGCGTGCCGGGGCCTTCTTGGCGGCGGCCTTCTTCGCCGGCGCGGCCTTCTTGGCAGCCGCCTTCTTCGCCGGCGCGGCCTTCTTGGCAGCCGCCTTCTTCGCCGGCGCCGCCTTCTTCGCCGGCGCCTTCGTCACGAGCTTCTTCGCGCCCGACACCACTGCCTTGAACTCCGCGCCCGGGCGGAACTTCGGCAGCTTCGTCGCCTTGATCTTCACCGTCTCACCGGTGCGTGGGTTTCGTCCGAGGCGGGCCTTGCGGGCCTGGCTCTCGAAGACGCCGAAGCCGCTGACCGCGACCTTCTCCCCGTTGGCGACCGCCTTCTTCGTCTCCTCGATGAAGGTCTCGACGATGTCGGTGACGTCGCGCTTGCTGTGGCCGAGGCGTGCTGCCACGGCGTCGATCAGATCAGCCTTGTTCACTGGTAACCCCTCCGGAGGGTGTAGGGCCGGCACGTGTCGGCCGGCTTCCCCACCCTAGGCGGGCTGGCCGCCGCGTTGAAACCGCCACGCCGACGAATTCGTTGTGCAGCAACGAATTCCCGCGCTGGCTGTCCGGAGCACGAGCACCCGGTGACGCGAGTCACCGGGGAGTCGTGGTGGGCTTCCAGTCCGGACGGACCGCTTCGAAGGCATCGATGTCGGCGGCGTACTGGAGCGTGATGCCGATGTCGTCGAGTCCTTCCATCAGCCGCCAACGGACGTAGTCGTCGACGTCGAACGCCGCCACGATGTCGCCCGCGCGCACCTCGCGTCGGTCGAGGTCGACCGTCACGGCGAGACTCGGGTCGGCCTCGATGGCCGCCCACAGGGCCTCGATCACCTCCTGGTCGACCTGTGCTGTGAGGAGCCCTCCCTTGCCCGAGTTGCCGCGGAAGATGTCCGCGAACCGGGAGGACAGCACGACAGCGAAGCCGTAGTCCTGCAGTGCCCAGACAGCGTGCTCGCGGCTGGACCCCGTGCCGAAGTCAGGACCGGCAACAAGGATGCTGGCCCCGCTGTACTCCGGGCGATTCAGGACGAAGTCCGGGTCCTTGCGCCAGGCGGAGAACAGTCCGTCCTCGAATCCGTGCCGGGTGATGCGCTTGAGGTACTCGGCCGGGATGATCTGGTCGGTGTCGACGTTGCTGCGCCGCAGCGGCACCGCAGTGCCCGTGTGGACGACGAACTTCTCCATGGTTCTCCTCGTCTCGTCTCAGGTCGTGTCAGGCAGTCGCGGTCGACAGGTCGGCGGGGGCGGCCAGGTGCCCCGTGACGGCAGTGGCCGCGGCAACGGCAGGCGACACCAGGTGGGTGCGGCCACCGGGCCCCTGACGTCCCTCGAAGTTGCGGTTCGACGTCGACGCGCTGCGCTCACCTGGGGCGAGCTTGTCGGGGTTCATCGCCAGGCACATCGAGCAGCCGGCCTCACGCCACTCCGCGCCAGCCTCGATGAACACCGTGTCCAGCCCCTCGGCCTCGGCCTGCTGCTTCACGCGCACCGAGCCCGGCACCACGAGCATGCGCACCGTGTCGGCCACCCGACGTCCGGACAGCACCTCCGCCGCAGCGCGGAGGTCCTCGATGCGGCCATTGGTGCAGGAGCCGATGAAGACGGTGTCGATGGCGATGTCGCGCAGCGGTGTGCCGGGAGCCAGGTCCATGTACTCCAGTGCGCGCTCGATCGCCACGCGGTCGACGTCATCGCGCGCATCATCCGGTGACGGCACCACCGCATCCAGCGGGAGGCCCTGACCGGGATTGGTGCCCCACGTGACGAACGGGCTCAGCGTGTCGGCATCGATGACGACCTCGGCATCGAAGGAGGCATCGTTGTCGGTGGGGAGGGTCCTCCAGTAGGCCTCAGCCGCATCCCACTCAGCTCCCTGAGGAGCGTGCGGCCGCCCCTTGAGGTACGCGAAGGTGGTCTCGTCCGGTGCCACCATGCCGGCGCGCGCGCCTGCCTCGATGGACATGTTGCAGAGGGTCATCCGGCCCTCCATCGAGAGCCCGCGGATGGCGGATCCGCGGTACTCCAGGACGTAGCCCTGGCCGCCACCGGTGCCGATTCGGGCGATGACCGCGAGGATGACGTCCTTGGCCGTGACGCCCGGGGGCAACTGGCCGTCGACGGTGATCGCCATCGTCTTGAACGGCTTGAGGGGAAGGGTCTGAGTCGCGAGGACGTGCTCGACCTCGCTGGTACCGATGCCGAATGCCAGAGCGCCGAACGCGCCGTGGGTCGACGTGTGCGAGTCACCGCACACCACGGTCATGCCCGGTTGAGTGAGGCCGAGCTGTGGGCCCACCACATGCACGATCCCCTGCTCGACGTCGCCGAGGGAGTAGACCGGCACGCCGAACTCCGCGCAGTTACGACGCAGGGCGTCCACCTGCGCCTTGGAGATGGGATCGGCGATCGGCGCGAGAATGTCGATCGTCGGGACGTTGTGGTCCTCGGTGGCCAGGGTGAGGTCGGGGCGGCGCACAGGTCGCCCGGTCGCCCGCAGACCGTCGAATGCCTGCGGGCTCGTGACCTCGTGCACGAGGTGCAGATCGATGTAGAGCAGGTCCGGCTCACCCGGCGCCCGACGCACCACATGGTCCTCCCACACCTTCTCCGCCAGTGTCCGGCCCATGTCCGTTCCCTTCTCGCTCCGTGTCACCCCGGATTGACATCTCACTATTTGAGACATCAGTATCAGGACGTGGACAAGTCTAGCGGCGTCGGTGTTCTGGACAAGGCCGTGGCCATCCTGGATGCCGTCGCCGAGCAGCCCTGCTCCCTGGCCGACCTCGTGCGGGTCACCGGACTCACCCGTCCCACAGCACATCGCCTCGCGCTGGCGCTCGAGCACCACCTGATGGTGGCCCGGGACTCCGCCGGGCACTTCGTCATCGGACCTGCCCCCATGACCTGGGCGGCCGCGAGTGACGACCTCCGTCTGCGCGCCGAGCAGATCGTCACCGAACTGCGGGACGCCACCGGACTCAGCGCACAGGTCTACCGTCGCGTGGGCGACGAGCGCCTGTGCATCGCCGCGGCGGAGCCGGCCACGGGGCTCCGCGACACCGTTCCGGTGGGCTCCCTGCTCACCCTGCGGGCCGGGTCGGCCGCCCAGGTGCTGGTGGCCTGGCTCTCCGAGGCCGAGATCGACACCCTCGTCCGCGGTGCCGCCTACCGCAAGGCCGATCTCGAGACCGTCCGACGTCGCGGGTGGGCCCACAGCCTCGGTCAGCGCGAGCCGGGCGTCGGCTCGCTGAGTGCCCCCGTGCGCGACTCCCACGAGCGAGTCGTGGCTGCCGTGAGCATCTCCGGCCCGCAGGACCGGCTGGCCCGACCGAGCACCGCCCACAAGGGCCGGCTGCTGGATGCCGCACGGCAGCTCTCCGCGCGCCCCTGAACGACCGGGCACCACGCGACGTCGTGGGGGCAGCCATGCTTGCGGCGGTCCCAAAGACGAAGGGCCCCCGGAGAACCGGGGGCCCTTCGCATGCGTAGCCCCGACGGGATTCGAACCCGCGCTACCGCCTTGAGAGGGCGGCGTGCTAGGCCACTACACAACGGGGCCGTGCGATGCACTCGACGTGCAAGCCGCGCCATCGCGCGGCTCGCAAACTCTACCGAAGTGCAGAGACGAGATCACCATCGACCTCGTGTCGCTGGGGTACCAGGACTCGAACCTAGACTAACTGAACCAGAATCAGTTGGGCTGCCAATTACCCCATACCCCAATGGCTGCCGCGGTGCGGCCTGACGAGTATAGACGGCCGAGCACCTGCCTCGGACTCGGGTGGGCTAGCCCATCGCGGACAGTCGCGCGAGGCATGTCTCGCGGCCGAGGATCTCCATCGACTCGAACAGCGGCGGCGATACTCGCCTCCCCGTGACCGCCACGCGCACCGGACCGAAGGCCACCTTGGGCTTCAGTCCCATGCCGTCGATGAGAACGGACCGCAGTGCCTCCTCGATGCTCGCGGCCGTCCACTGCCCCAGCGGCTCGAGTGCGGCGATCGACTCGCGGATGACAGCGCGTCCGGAGTCGTCGAGAACTGCCGTCGCATCCGCTGGATCGACGGCGAACTCCGAGGGGTCGACGAGCAGGAACCCCAGCATGCCGACTGCCTGACCGAGGGTTTCCATGCGCTCACGGACCAGGGGCACCGCAGCCTCGAGCACCTGGCGGGCATGGTCGCTCAACGGCTCGTGCACGACCCCCGCTCGAACGAGGTAGGGGATGATGCGCTCGATCAGATCATCAGGCTCCAGGGCACGGATCCAGTCACCGTTGATCGCCGTGCACTTCTTCACGTCGAAGCGCGCAGGGTTCGGGCTGACGCGATCGAGCGAGAAGGCGGCAGCCAGCTCGTCCTTGCTGAAGAACTCGCGGTCCTCTCCCATGGACCATCCCAGCAGGGACAGGTAGTTCAGGAGCGCCTCCGGCAGGTAGCCCTCATCGCGATACCACTGGAGGGACGACTCCGGATCACGCTTGGACAGCTTCTTGTTGCCCTCGCCCATGACGTACGGGAGGTGGCCGAAACGCGGCGTGGTGCCGTCGGAGACGCCCGTGGCCGCGAGCGCCTCGTACAGGGCCAGTTGCCGAGGCGTCGACGAGAGCAGGTCCTCGCCCCGGAGCACGTGGGTGACGCGCATCATGGCGTCGTCGACCGGATTGACGAGTGTGTAGAGCGGCTCGCCGTTTGCCCGCACCAGCACGTAGTCGGGCACCTGGTCGGCGGCGAAGGTGATGGGTCCGCGGACGAGGTCGTCCCACGTCCAGTCGTGGTCGGGCATCCGGAACCGCAGGACCGAGGGGCGGCCCTCAGCCTCGAACGCAGCAATCCGCTCGCCGGACAGCTCTCGGCAGTGGCCGTCGTACCCGGGGGCGCGATGCTCCGCGCGTGCCAGCTCACGACGCGCCTCGAGCTCCTCGGCGCTGCAGTAGCACCGGTAGGCGAAGCCCGCCTCCTCGAGACGGGCGGCAACATCGGCGTAGGTTCCCTCGCGCATGCGCTCCGACTGCCGGTACGGCCCGTAGGGTCCGCCTACCACCGGCCCCTCGTCCCATGTCAGTCCCAGCCACGACAGGGCCTCGAGCAGCGCGTCGTACGACTCCTCGCTGTCGCGGGCGGAGTCGGTGTCCTCGATGCGGAAGACGAACGTGCCTCCCGCATGGCGCGCGAACGCCCAGTTGAAGAGCGCAGTGCGCACCATCCCGACGTGGGGGTTCCCCGTCGGGGACGGGCAGAAGCGCACCCGCACTCCGGTGTCAGCCACGATCCACCACCGCGTTCGTCAGCGTTCCGATGCCCCCGATCGTGACGCTCACCTCGTCACCCGCGTTCAAGGGACCGACACCAGCGGGCGTGCCCGTCAGGATGACGTCTCCCGGCAGCAGTGTCATGACCGAGCTGATCCACGCCACGAGCTCCCGCGGGCTACGCACCATGTCGGCACCGACGGCTGACTGCCGCAGCTCGCCGTTCACGCGGCACTCGACCGCTGCGTCGTCGACGTCGAGATCGGTCTCGATCCAGGGACCCAGCGGGCAGAACGAGTCGAAGCCCTTCGCCCTGCCCCATTGGCCATCGGTGCGCTGGAGGTCGCGCGCAGTGACGTCGTTGGCGCACGTGTAGCCGAGGACGACGTCGTCGACGAGGTCCTCGGGCACATCCCGGCACAGGCGACCGATAACCACGGCGATCTCCGACTCATGCTCGACCTGCTCGGACTGCCAGGGCAGACAGATCGGGTCCCCCGGCCCGATCACCGACGTGCTCGGCTTCAGGAAGATCATCGGCTCAGCCGGTGGCGCATCGCCGCCCATCTCGCGCACGTGATCGAGGTAGTTCTTTCCGACAGCGATCACCTTCGAGGGCAGCACGGGGGCGACCAGGCGGACGTCATCGAGTGCGAGCACGCGACCATCAGGCTCGAAGGCCCCGAACGGGTGGCTGGTGAGCAGGGCCACGGCCTCCCCCTCGATCACCCCGTAGTGGAGGTCGTCGTCCCAGGACACTCGGCAGATGCGCACCCTCCGACCCTACCGATCGCGGCGAAGGAGTCCGTAGCGCACAGCGTCCTCAAGCGCCCGCCACGATGCCGCGATGACGTTCTCGTGGACGCCGACCGTGCTCCACGAGTCATGTCCGTCCGTGGTGCCGATGAGCACCCGAGTTCGTGCCCCCGTCCCCAGCTTCTCGTCGAGGATGCGCACCTTGTAGTCGACCAGTCGCATGCCCTCGAGATCCGGGTACTTCTGGAAGATCGCACGGCGCAGTGCTCGGTCGAGGGCATTGACCGGGCCGTTGCCCTCGGCCGTCGAGATGATCCGCTCGCCGTCCAGATGGATCTTGACCGTGGCCTCCGTACTGACTGCCCCGAACGCGTCCTGCTCCACGATCGTGCGCCACGACTCGATCTGGAACGACAGCTCGCGCCCCTCACTGCCCCAGATGAGCAGCTCGAACGACGCATCCGCCGCCTCGAAGCTCCAGCCCTCCGCCTCGAGCTCCTTGACCTGCTCGACGACCCGGCTGACGACCTCCGGCTTCTGCGACAGGTCGTGGCCGAGTTCCGCGCCCTTGAGCTCGATCGAGGCGCGTCCGGCCATCTCCGTGACCAGCACGTTCTGCTGGTTGCCCACGACGGCTGGGTCGATGTGGTTGTACAGCTCCGCATTCACCTTCAGCGCGCTGGCATGCAGTCCGGCCTTGTGGGCGAACGAGGCCCAGCCCGCGTAGGGCTGATGGGTGTCTGGGGCGATGTTCGCGATCTCCGCGATGGCATGGGAGATGCGCACGGTCTCCTGCAGGGAGCCTGCAGGCAGGCAGTCGATTCCCAGCTTGAGCTGCAGGTTGGGCACGACGACGAAGAGGTCCGCATTGCCCGTGCGCTCGCCGTAGCCGTTGGCCGTGCACTGCACATGGGAGACGCCCGCCTCCACCGCCGACACGGAGTTCGCGATCGCGCATCCGGTGTCGTCCTGGCAGTGGATGCCCAGACGCACACCTGACCTCACCTTCACGTCCGACACCACCTCGTACATGCCATGCGGGAGCATTCCGCCATTGGTGTCACACAGGACACCGACAGAGGCTCCTGCCTCGGCTGCCGCAACCAGAAGGCGCACGCCGTAGTCCCGGTCATGGCGGTAGCCGTCGAAGAAGTGCTCCATGTCGACGAAGACCCGCCGCCCCTCGCCGACGAGGAAGCGGACGGTGTCCTGGACCATGGCCACGTTCTCGTCGAGGGTGGTGCGCAGTGCGTCCGTCACATGGCGGACGTCGGACTTGGCCACGACGGTGATCACCGGAGCCTGAGAGTCCAGCAGGGCTCTCACCTGCGGGTCCTGGTCGACCTGGACACCGGCCTTGCGCGTGGCACCGAAGGCGACGAGCTGGGCATTGACGAGGGTCAGCTACCCTCGATGAAGCCCACTCCGTAGTCGTCCAGCAGCCGCGCGACGGCGAGCTTGTCGTTGACCGAGTAGGAGATGCCCTCACGCTGGGCGCCGTCGCGCAGCGTGGTGTCGTAGACGTGGAAGCCGTCGGGGCGAACCATGGCCCTACCTCGCAATCAGCGCCGCGCCGTCAAGGAAAAAGCCCCCCGCGGGTGCGAAGGGCTGCGCGTCGACGGGCGTCGACGCGCTAGTTAATGATGATGGTGGTGCTCAGCACGAATGCATCCTCCCACATCAGGGTCGACCAGGTGCCGGCAGGCCCGCAGGCCCCGCCGGCGGTATCACACCAGGCGGTGGAGCCAGTTGTGACGGTCCGGCGCCTGGCCGGTCTGGATGTCCAGCAGGGCCTGGCGCAGGCGCTGGGTCTCCGGTCCCGTGCCGCCGTCGCTCACCTTCCACGCGCCCGACGTGCGCGTCTTGACCTCGCCCACCGGCGTGATGACGGCAGCGGTGCCGCAGGCGAACACCTCGGTGATCTCGCCGGACTCACAGCCCTCCCGCCACTCGTCGACGCTGACGCGGCCCTCCTCCGCCCGGATGCCGAGGTCGGTTGCCACGGTGAGCAGGGAGGACCGGGTGATGCCGGGAAGCAGCGATCCGGTGAGCTCGGGAGTGATGAGCCGGGCGCTGTCGCCTGCTCCGAGCACGAAGTACAGGTTCATGCCCCCCATCTCCTCGACCCAGCGCCGCTCGACCGCATCGAGCCACACCACCTGGTCGCATCCGTGGGTTGCCGCCTCGGCCTGCGCGACGAGGGAGGCGGCGTAGTTGCCCGCGCACTTCGCCTCGCCCGTGCCGCCTGGAGCCGCACGGACGTAGTCGTCGGAGACCCACACGGAGACCGGGGTCAGGCCGCGCGGGAAGTATGCGCCTGCCGGGGATGCGATGAGCAGGTACTCGTACCGGTTGCCGGGACGCACGCCGAGGCCCACCTCGGTCGAGATCATGAACGGCCGAAGGTACAGCGATCGCTCCTGGCCGCTCGGCACCCATGCGCGGTCCTGGCGCACCAGCGCCTCGATGGAGCCGACGAACAACTCGAGGGGAAGTTCGGCCATCGCGAGCCGGCGCGCCGAGTTCGCGAACCGCTCGGCATTCTGGATCGGACGGAACGTCCAGACGGAGCCGTCATCGTGAAGATAGGCCTTGAGCCCCTCGAAGATCGCCTGGCCGTAGTGCATGAAGTTCGTGGCCGGATCGAGGGTCAGCGGGCCGTAGGCCTCGAGCCGGGCGTCGTGCCAGCCCTCGTCGGCCGTCCAGGTGGCCCGGACCATGTGGTCGGTGAACCGCTGCCCGAAGCCCGGGTTGGCGAGCACTGCCTCCCGCTCCTCCGTGCTC
>JBIIJX010000008.1:0-31652 GCA_044233495.1 Candidatus Nanopelagicales bacterium | reverse complement strand
GCGGTCGACGGGCTCGACAGGCTCGACAGGCACTGCGGGCACTGCGGGCTCGACAGGCACTGCGGGCTCTGCGGCGCCCGTCCGCCCCGTGCTCTCCGGCCGGACGGGCATCCAGCGCCGCGCACGCTCGACCGCACCCCGTTCCAGCTCGCTCAGCGACACCACACCCAGCGGCCTTGCGGGACTGCAGGGCACGCCCGAGCCGCGCAGCGCAGGGCCGCGTCGAGTCCAGGTTCCCGACCGGGTGAAGCAGGCACTGCGCGCCACGGGAAGCGAGCCACCGTCACACGTCACCGTGCACGAGGGGTCTGGCGCTGCATCCCAGTCCGACGCGGTCAACGCCGAGGCCTTCACCCGCGATGGCCAGATCTACCTCGCAGCCGACGCCCCGCTGGCCAGCGAGCGCGGTCAGCAACTCCTCGCCCATGAGCTCACCCACGTGGTGCAGCAGGGATCGCGCAGCAGCACGATGCCCGGCGAGCACACCCACGAAGGAAAGTCGCTCGAGCAGGCAGCCCTCGCCGTCGAGCAGGCCATGATCTCCGGGCGGCACGACACCGTGGCACCTGTCGTGACCCCGCGACCGCCCCGTGAACCGGACGAGCCCGAGCTGCACCACCGGCCCTCGATGCCGTCGATGACGCAGGAGTCGTCATGGGTCGGCGCACCCGCGAGCGGGTCCGCCGGTGGATTCTCGTCATCGTCGTCCTCGTCGTCATCGTCTTCCTCCTCGTCTTTCGCACCCTCATCGACACAGCACTCGTCCTCTGTGCCGTCTCCGGTGCAGTACAGCGTCGACACCTCGCTCCAGCGCCGCGAGCGCGACCTCGGCGGCAGCGCCCTGAACTCCGGAGTCGGTCGCTCCGTGATGGGCGGGCTGCAGAACGCCCTGCTGAGCCAGTTCGAGCAGGAGGTCAGCGGACCGAGCGGGCCCAAGAAGGACAAGGACAGCCGCTTCAAGCAACTCGAACGCCAAGCCGCCCAGCTGTACCCGTACATTCGAGCGAGACTGCGCGCCGAGCTCGTCCGCGAGCTCGAGCGCCGGGGCCGCATTTCGCAGGAGTGGAGGTAGTCGTCGTGTCCCTGATGCCCTTCGGTGACCTCTCAGCCCTCATGGGCGGAATCCCCGGCCTGCCCAGCCTGCCAGGCATGGGCGGTGGCTTCGGCCCGACCCGCTGGGACCCCGAGAATCCGGCCGGCTACTTCTCGGGCTTCTCCATCGCCGTAGACGCCGTCCGCGATCCCTCCCTCGGAGGCGGCTGGCAGTCGATGTCGCTCGGCTCGATGGAGATGAACGCCAACGACCTTCCCGCTGGCGGCTACATGCGCACGACCTTCCGCCAGATCGAGCGGATCACCTACGGACGCGTGACGCTCGCCCGCCCGTGGACTCCCGGCACCAGTACGCACATCACCGAGTGGTTCAGCTGGGCCAACAAGAACGGCCCGACCGACGTCGCGATCACCGTCGAGGTACCCGACGGCACCGGCAGCAAGAAGTACAGCATCGTCTTCCGCAACTGCCTTCCCGAGACCTGGAACGCTCCGAGCTTCCAGGCCGGGCTTGTGAACGCGATCGGCACCGGCGTCATGCCACCGACGACGATCGAGAACCTGACCTTCACATTCTCCGGCTACAGCGTCGAGGCTTTCGGCGGTGCGACGCCGATGGTCGACACGTCGATCGCGAACGAGGAGAAGGTCGAGCCCTGCAAGCTCGTCATCATTCCCAACACCGGCAGCGTTACGCGCAAGCTCCTCGCGAAGATGAGCTCCTGGACTCTCGGGTCGTCCGCCATCGGAGGCATGCTCGGCGTCGGAGCTCTCGGCTCCGCGATCGCGCGTCAGGCCGCCATGCTCGCCGCGGAGTACGACTCCGTGGAGTTCTTCCTTCCCCCCGCCAGCATGAAGATCAAGAAGGGTGCCAGCTGGGAGGTGACCGACTCCACATCCTCGGAGCAGTCCGGGCCGTTGGAGTGGAACGGTCCACAGCCGATGAAGATCGAGTTCGAGTTCCTCATGATGACGCAGTCCGCGAGCCTGCGCCCCACCCGCTCCATCGGCTACGGGCGCTCGCGCGACGTGATGGGTGAGCTCAAGAAGATGCTCATGCTCGTCGAGAACTACTCCAACTCCTTCTGGTCGACAGCCACCACCCCACCGCTGGTCATGCTCCTGTGGGGATCGTTCATCTCGCCGCTGTCGGTCGTGTCTCAGTTCTCTTCGCAGATCGTGAAGTTCAACTCAGACGGCTCGCCCTCGAAGGCGATCGGCAGCATCGAGCTCACCCAGTATCCGTCAACGGGCTCGCTCACGAACCCGACCTCCGGGGGTCTGGCGCCAGAGCTCACCGAGACCCTCCTGGAGAGCGACACCCTCGCGCACATCGCCTACCGCGCCTACCAGTCCCCACGTCACTGGCGCGACATCGCCGAGCACAACGGCATCGACGATCCCCTCCGCGTTCCCGCCGGACGCACCATGCTCCTGCCTGCGCCGTCCGAGCTGCCCAAGCGCGGCGAGGGTGGAACCGTCATCCTCGACGAGGATGCCGAGGATGACATCCCCGGCGTGGAGGTCGACTGATGGGGCTGCTCAGCAACTCCTATGACTCCCCGGGCGGCAACCTGCGCCTGCTCTGGGACCGCAGCCACATCACCGACGAGGAACAGGCACAGATCGCCCGCGTGAGCGTGGAGGCCGCACTCGGCGCACCCCGTGTCTGCGAGGTGGAGATCAAGGGCGGCCCCAAGAAGCTCATGGACTACGGCGGCTACAAGTCGCAGATCGGCAAGACGATCTCGGTGTTCGCCTACGGCCTGGGCAATCTCACCGGCGACATCGTCTTCCGTGGCACGATCGCCAGCCGCGAGTTCCGCACGGACCCCGGGCACGGGTCCCGACTCGTCCTACGCGCCTACGACGGTGCTTACGAGATGATGGCTGCGAAGCGCACCCGGTCGTTCAAGGACATGTCGTACGGCGAGATCGCCAAGAAGATCGCCGGGAACTACTCGCTGGACAGCCTGCTGGGCAGTGACATCTCCACGTCCGGCACGTCGCATCCCTTCGTCGTGCAGTCCAACGAGACCGACTGGGACTTTCTCGTCCGCCTGGCCCGCGAGCAGGGCTGGGTCACCTTCGTCCGGGTCTACACACAGCTGACCGTCGGCAAGACCCAGCTGTTCTTCGGGCCGCCGAAGAAGGCCACCGGAGTCGTGAGCAGCGATACGAAGTTCAAGCTCGGCGATCGCCGCGTGCGATCAGTGCGCGCCAGTGTCACCAGCGCGGGCATTCCCAAAGCGGTCGCCGTGCCCGGTTGGGACGACGCCAAGAGCAAGGACATCTCCGGAGATGACTCGATCAGTTCCAGTGATCTGATCACCGCGAAGATCGACAAGTTCCAGTCATCCAAGAAGGCTGGCACCGTCACGATGCTCGAGACCTTCGCGTCCACCAAGGCACAGGCGGACAAGGCAGCCAAGGGTGCGGCCACCCGCATCGCCGGCGGTGCCATCGACGTCACGATGATCGTGCGTGGCAATCCCCTCGTGAAGCTCAATCGACTCATCAAGGTCGACGACTTCGGCGATGCCTCTGGTATCCACACAGTCAGTGCGATCGCGCACATCTTCGATCCCAGCGCCGGCGGCTTCACCACGGAGATCTCCTGCACCGGCCTCGACGACCGTACGCTCGGCAGTCTGGCCATGCACGCGCCCCCACCGCAGCGCTTCCACGGTGTCTACCCGGCGGTGGTCAGCGATATCGACGACCCCAAGAGGCTCGGCCGAGTGAAGGTGTCGCTGCCCTGGCTGGACTCCAAGTACGTCACGGACTGGTGCCGGGTGCTGCAGCTGGGTGCCGGCAAGGATGTCGGCTTCCAGCTCATGCCACGCCCCAAGGACGAAGTCGTGGTCGCATTCGAGAACGGCCAACTCGACTCACCCTTCGTGATCGGGAGCGTGTTCGGCAAGGAGTCCGGGAAGATCCCGAACTCCAAGCTCATCGAGCAGGGCAAGCCGATGATCACGGCCCTGACGACGAAGGCTGGCCATCAGCTGATCTTCGACGACAGCAACGACTCCTCGTCGATCACGCTGCAGGTGAAGAACGGCAGCACCTGCTCGATCGTGATGTCCGACAAGGACGGCATCGTCATCACCACGAAGGGCGACCGCTCCCTGACCATCAACAGCGCCCAGGACGTCGTCGTCAAGGCCGAGCGCAATGCCAAAGTCACCGCGAAGGACGTCTCGGTCGACAGCCAGGGCGCGGTCAAGGTCACGGGCAAGAACAAGATCGACGTGTCGGCACCGAACATCAACATGTCGGCGTCATCCGCGTTGAAGCTCAAGGGAGCCAATGTGTCGATCGACGCGACGGCGAGCCTGACCATGAAGGCAGCCGGCACCACAACGGTCAAGGGAGCGGTGGTGAAGCTGAATTGAGCACGTACCACGTCGACTCGGGCTTCACCGGTCGCGGCTTCGCCTTCCCCTGGGCGATCTCCCCGCAGGGTGGGATGCGCATGGTCGACGGCTACGAGAACGTCGAGCGTGCGATGCGCCTCGTCCTGGGCACTGCCTACGGGGAGAGGCCGATGCGTCCGGAGTTCGGCTGCGCCATCCACGACATGCTGTTCGAGCCCGGCACCATCGACCTGCTGAGCAGGATCCAGGTGGAGGTCGGAGACTCCCTTGCTCGATGGGAGCCGCGCATCGACGTCATCGAGGTCAAGGCCGAGTTCGGCGACGATCCGTCGCTCGTGAACATCACCGTGCGCTACCAGCTCAAGGGTACGTACGATCCCCGTAACCTCCTCGTCCCGTTCTATGTCATCCCAACCGAGGTGGAGCCGTGACCCTGCCTGCACCGAATCTCGACGACCGCGGATTCCAGGATCTCGTCGACGAAGCGAAGCGCCTGGTACAGCTGCGCAACCCGAACTGGACCGACCACAACGTGTCGGACCCGGGCGTGACGCTGATCGAGACCTTCGCCTACATGGCTGATCAGTTGATCTACCGGCTCAATCGCGTGCCGGAACGTCACTACATCAAATTCCTGGAGCTACTGGGCGAGCAGCTGATTCCTCCTGCTGCGGCGACCACCGAGATCGAGTTCCGGCTGTCGGTGTCGCAGGAGCTCGACGTAGTCATCCCAGAGGGGACCCTCGTGTCCACCCCTCGCACCACCCCGGCACCGCCCGTGACCTTCTCCACCCTGAAGGACCTGCTCATTCCGTCCATTCGGGTCGTCGAGGTGCTCACCAAGACCCTCGACGGGCCCTTCGCCAGCCATGACGAGGAGAAGGCAGGCGAACGTGACTTCCCAGCGTTCTCCGAGACTCCCGTTCCTGGCGATGCCGTGTATATCGCCCTGTCGACGCCAGCGCCACGATGCATCGTCCGCCTGTCCTTCACCGGCGACCCCGCCATCGAAGGCATCGGTGTGGACCCGCGCCATCCTCCCTACGCCGTGGAGGCCTGGGACGGCCGCGAGTGGTGCGAGGTCGAGCTGATCCTCGACGAGACCGGTGGCCTGAACCGCAACGGAGACATGGAGTTCCTGGTCAAGGAGCATGCGCTGTCCGCAGTCGCCGGCGTCGAGGGAGCCTGGATCAGGATCCGCGTCGTGGAGGCCAGCCCCGGCCAGCCGCGCTATCGCGTGTCTCCCTCCATAGGAAGGGTGACGTCGAGCACGATGGGCGGCCTGGTGATGGCCCAACACTGCGAACCGGTCGTCGGCGAACTCGTCGGCCCCTGCAGCGGCACACCCGGCGATCGCCTCACTCTCTCGCGGTCGCCGCTGATCGCCGGCCAGATCTATCTCGAGATCGAGGTGAGCAGCCCGTACGGCTGGGAGTCGTGGGAGCGGGTCGAGAGCTTCGTGAACTCCGGTCCCACGGACCGGCACTACTGCCTCGACGAGGTCGCCGGCGAGATCTCGTTCGGGCCCGTGGTGCGCCAGCCGGACGGCAGCGCACGGCTCTACGGTGCCACGCCTCCCGCGCAGAGCATGGTCCGCGTCCCGCGCTACCTCGTCGGCGGCGGGCGCCACGGGAACGTCGATTCGGGGACTCTGACAGTCCTGCGTTCGAGCATTCCATTCGTCACCAGCGTCACGAATCCGCGCGCTGCCAACGGAGGGTCGGACGCCGAGAGCATCGACGATCTCAAGGCCCGCGCGGCGATCTCCGTGCGCACCCAGACGCGCGCCGTGACTGCAACCGACTACGAGATGCTCGTGAGGATGGCAGCTCCGTCCATCGCCCGCGTAGCGTGCCGTGATGCCACCGACTTGGGCCGTCCCGGTCACGTTCTCGTGCAGGTGGTGCCGTGGGTGCCGGCAGACATCCGGGACTTCGCTCTCCTGCTTCCGTCGCCCGAGGTGCTGCAGGACATCGAGACACTCCTGGCGCCACGCCGCATCCTCGGCTCGATCATGCACATCGAGCCGCCCTCCTACCTCGGTGTCGTGGTTGCCACTCGACTCGTGTCGCAGCCAGGAGCGGACGAGCGCGACGTCGCCGAACGCGCCGACCAGGCGTTGCGTGCCTTCCTCCATCCGGTGACTGGCGGCCCGCGGGGTGACGGGTGGCCCTTCGGGCATCCGCTGCTCATCGCCGAGGTTCATTCCGTGCTGCAGCGAGTACCGGGTGTGGCCTACGTGGACCTCGTCCGCCTCATTCCCGCTGACGTCGTCACCGGGGTGCGCGGCATGCCTGCCGACATCATCCAGCCGAGCCCGCAGTCGCTCCTGTTCTGCGTCGGCAATGAGATCGAGGTACGCGAATGAGTGCCGACCTCACCACGCAGCGGCCGGGTCGCCAGGGCATTCCCGGGGCCCGCAGTCCCTTTCCGCTCGCGGACCACGTTCCGGCGATGCTGGCGGACGATCCGATGGTCGTCGCCTTCCTCAAGGCGCTCGACGAGGTGTGGGCACCGGTCATCTCCTCTCTTGACTGCTTCGACGCCTACCTCGATCCACGTCTGGCCCCACCGGACATGGTGGCGTACCTCGGTTCATGGATCCGTGCGATGACAGCTGACGCACGTGACGAGGCGCAACTGCGACACGACGTAGCAACAGCGTTCCAGACCGCCGAGTGGTGCGGCACCGAGGTGGGGCTGCGCATGTACATGGTCCCGCGCGGTGCCGAGGACGTCGAGGTTCGTGATCCGGGCGGAATCCAGACAAGCGCCGTCGCCACCGATCCCGCTTCCTGGAGCGAGCCGGAGGACAGGACGATAGGCATCACGATCATCGGGCCGCACATGGTCGGCAGCCGGGGCGACGAGCGACTGCGCCGCATGGTGCGGGATCTCGTACCCGCCCATATCCCTATCGACCTCCAGGTGCGATAGGCCACCGCCATGACGTACACCATGATCCGATGCACGACATGCACCTCCACGGTGCCGTGGGGCCCCCACTGCCCCGAATGCGGTGCGTACCTGGAGTTCGCCGGGGATCCGCCATGGCGCCCAGCACCCGAGGGTTTGCCGGCATCTGCGGCGCCCGACCCGATCATCTTCGGCGACCGTGAAGGCGGGGGGGCCGTCGCAGTCGAGGTCGAGCCGTCGAGTGACCCGAGTCCGACACCCGACATCATCAGCGTGCGCACATCCGGGGGCCCCGCTCCAGCATCCAGCCCGCCCGCGCAACCGCGCCGCGGCTCGTTCGTCGGCACCCTCTCCGTGCTCGCCGCAGGTGTCCTCGTCTCGTGGCTCATCTGGTGGGTCGTCGGACCTGTGCTGGGCATCGCCACCGCCGTGGTCTTCGTGGTGTGGGCTCTCGTGCTCTGGCCGCGGCGCATCGATGCGGCCACCACCGAGCCCGGGCCCGAGGCGACTCTCGAGGTCCTCGAGGTCTCGAGAGTCGCGGCGATCCAGGAAGTCGATGAGCTGCCCGAGATCCAGGCGAGGCCGCCGCAGTCACTTGCCCGCCGAACGGTCGAGGCCACCCGCCCGCTGGCCGCACCGAAGCCCGAGGGGGACGTCCCCTGCCTCGCGTGCACCCGGCTGAACGTGGTCGGCCGCTCCTACTGCGTGTGGTGCGGCATGCCGATGACGGATGCCATGCTCGCGCCCAACACCATCCCTGTGATCGAGTCGACTGCGCCGGATTCGGGCCAGAACAGGCAGCAGAGGGGCAGACGTCGTGGCCCGAGCCGAAGCTGGTACGCGCCCCTACTCGTGATCACCCTCGTCGGGGTGCTGGTCACCAGCATCATCGTCACGGTGTTCGGCCCGGGAGCCTTCCGCGTCAGATTCGGCATGACGAGCGTGTACCAGCTGATCAACCAGTTCATCGATCCCTACGCGGGCAGGAGTGCCCTCATCGACACGGCAACAGCCACCACGTCCCTGCGCGGCACGCGCCCCGAGGACGCCATCGGCGGTGACGCCACTACCTTCTGGGCATCGCAGCCGTCGGCCGACCAGGGTGCAGGAAGCGCGCTGGTGTTCACCTTCTCCGGTGAGACCACGATCAACCGCATGGTGATCTTCCCAGGCATCCAGAACCGCATACTTGACAACCAAGCGGTCGCGACCCCGCGCAACATCACGCTCACCTTCGACGACGGCTCCACCGTCACGGAGGAACTGGAGCCGCTCGAAAGTGAGAGCGACCTCCAGCAACTGGTGCGCTTCCCGAAGAAGACGACGCGCACCGTACGACTGACCATCAACACGGTCTACCCGCCCCGTGCGACCGAGCCCGGCACCCCGACCGAGGTGGCCATCAGCGGAGTCCAGTTCCTCATGCCGCCAGACCCGCCGACCGTCCTGAATCTGCCCACCGACATCCAGCCACGCACATCGCTGCCCGGAACAGTCTCCTGACCGCTCCGCGACATCTCACATCGTGAGGTCGTCGACCCCACGCGACACCTCACATCGTGAGGTCGTCGATGATGATCGTCCCGGGCGCCGACACCGGAGCCGGGACACTCACACCTGCCGGCGCAGGCGCCGGCGCAGCGGGCAGGGGCTTGGCATCGGTGGTGGCGCACACCCGCGGCGTGAAGCGGGACGTGCGCTGCGGACCGGTGGCACGTATCCGGAAGCAGTACTGCGTCGAAGCCTCTAGGCCGGTGACCTCGAAAGCCGTGTCGGACGGAGCGGGACCGGGCGTCACATTCGTCCACCCGGAGAAGATGCGCCGCTGGATGGTCCACGCGGATATCTCCTGACCCGGGTCGCAGACCCGGCCGCCTCCACCTGAGCCGCTCGAGCCGGACGAGCCATCACCCTTGCCGCCGCCGCCGCGCAGCAGCAGCGGCTTGGACTCCTTGGGCGCGAGCAGCGGGACCGACTCGAGGGCACGCACCGAGGGAACCTCCGCGCCCTCCGGCACCCGATATCCCTTGGGCGGCTCGGTCGCCTTGCGCCAGAGCACGGCCACGCTCGTCGGCGACACCGGCTTCACCGATACCTGCACCGGCGGACAGGGTCGGATCTCGGCCGCTGCTGCCGCCTCCGCCGCTGCTGCCGCCTCCGCCGCCGCCTGCTCCTCCGCATCGGGGACTCCGTCACCGTTGCTGTCGCGCAGGGCCGGGTCGGGAACGAACGTGCAGGCGGGTGCGCTGAACAGGGACTGCTGCTGCCCGTCGGTGGCGGCGATGCGGTAGCAGGCCTCACCGGGTGGCACGTTCTCGACCACGAAGCGCGTGACGCCGGACACCACCTGTCCGACAGCGGAGCAGTCTTCGCACACAGGGGAGTCCAGCGTGGGATCCACCCGACGGACAATGGGCGCAGCCTGGCCTACTGCCCCGCCACCGGGCATCTGCACAATGATCGTGGGTACCGGAGTCGGCGTAGGCACGGGATCGCCCGTCGAGCCGACCGCGTAGATGGTGTAGCCCGTCGCACCCGGGGCAGCAGCCCAGGTGAGGATCACGTCCGTTTCGGTCGTCGCGAGGTCCGCCGTGAATTCCGTCGGGACGGGCGGGCTCTGCTCCGTCGGCGGACGGTTGTTGGCCAGCCAACGCGAGATGAAGAAGCCGGCGATCAGTCCGAGGATCGTGAGCAGGATGATCAATCGGCCGAGGACTCCCAGCCTCAGCCGGATGAAGGGCTTGTGGGCGATGCCACCGCTGGAGACCTCGGCATCGACGTCGAGGATCGGCAGGTTGAGGTCATCGTCATGGATGGGCAGCACCGTCACCATGAAGGAGCGTGTCGCGAAGTCCGAGCCGATGAGCTTCGGCGCGACCTTGACGTTCACCTCGACCCACTGGGACTGACCCGGCGCGAGGGTCACGGTGGGCTTGGCGGGCTGGACGTTGAGATAGCCCTCGGGATCCTCCGCGCGCACGCTGTAGGTCACCGTGGAATTGCCCTCGTTGACGACCTGCACGAGCATGGTCGCCTTTGTACGGACCGTGAACGTGCTCTGGCTGACGTAGCAGCGGAACCGGTAGAACGGCGGGACGGTCACCGTCAGTTCGCTCGTCGTCGACACATCCGAGCGCACATCGGAGACCGCCTGGATGCCTACGACATACGTGCCGGCGACGATGCGGGACGACATCGGCGGCGTGAGGGTGATCGTGACGTCCTCGGCGTCGCCGGGAAAGAGCGAGACGAAGGGCGGGCTCACATCGACCCACGCCGCTGCCGGGCCGAGCACCTGCATCCGGTAGGTCTCGACGATGACGCTCGGATTGCGCACCTCAGCCGTGACGGAGGTGCCGAGACCGGGATCCGCGCGCACGCGCACGCTGTCGAGCACGACCAGCGGACGGTACTGGCCGTCCGGGTCGTCGAACACGTCGTTGCTCATAAGTCCTCACGAGGGGGAAGCGGACCTGCGATTACGCTAGCCAGCCCGAGGGCCACCACGTGGGAGGCGCGCCACGGCGCACGAGCGTGTCGCGCCCACCCGACCCCCCTGTTCTGGCGGGCCGTTCAGACGCACGTCAGCGCCCCCGGCGCCCGGTAGCCTGCACACGTGCGCGGCACTGCCGCCGGTCTGGTGACCGGCCTCCTGGCGGTCGCCCTCGTCTGCGCTCCCGTGGCGGGGGCTGCCGAGCCTGAGGTGCCTGCGACGCGCGCCGTCTCTCTGCCGGCCCCGGCGGCTGGCGCGGCCTCCTCTCCCGACGGCCGGCGCGTCTACGTCACGGCAGGCGGGTCCGTCTACGGGCTCGACGCGAGGACGCTGGAGACGCTCACCCGCACCCGGACCGGCGGGACACCGCTCGCTCCCACCGTGAGCCCGCGGGGCACCAGGGTGTACGTCGTCGACGCCGACAACGGCCGGGTCGTTGCCATCTCCACGGCGACGGGCGAGGTCGCATGGTCGGTGACCCTCGGCGGGGCGCCGCGCGCCGCCGTCCTGGACCGCACCGGGGACCTGCTCTACGTCACCGACCCCACACGCGACCTCGTGGCGGTCGTCGACACCCAGCAGGAGTCCGTCATTGCCCGCATTCCGGTGGGGGATTCACCCATCGCCACGACCCTCGACCCGGCTCGCAAGCGCGCGTACGTCGCCAATGCCGGAGGCGGCAGCATCAGCGTCTTCTCCCTGGCCACGCGTACCGTCACAGAGACCCTGCCGGTCTGTGCCGTGCCGCTGCGGCCGGTGCTGGCGCCGTCCAGCGCCCGGCTGTACGTCTCGTGCCGGGAGTCCGGAGTCGTGGCGGTCATCGACGTGTCCCGGCTGGCCCTAGCCCGGGTCATCAAGGTGGGACGCCAGCCCGCCCCCGTGACGGTCGTCCCAGGCGGCCAGCGCCTGCTGGTCCCCCTCGGCGGGGAGGACGTCGTGGCGGTGGTGGACCCCGCCCGGGGCCGTGTCACCAAGCGCATTCCCGTGGGTCCCGAGCCGATCACCGCCGTTCTGGCACCCGGCGGCGGGCAGGCCCTCGTCCCCGACACCGGCGGGCGCACCGTCACCGTCCTGTCCCTGGCCCGCATGCGGGCAGCCAGTACGTGGCGCACAGGTCGGTCACCGCGCTACGTCCTCCCACTGGCAGCACCCCTCGTGGTCACCGAGGGCGGTCAGGTGTCCGTCTTCAGGCGGGCCGCTGATCTCCGGGGCACAGCGAGACACGCACCCCCGGAACGGGGGGGAGCAGACCCGCGGAGGGATCACTAGCCTCGCGAGGTGACCGGGCTTCCGCTCAGCCCGGTCACCGCGTCGAAGCCGGGAGCGGGAGCGTCGACGCCGGGGCTGGGGAAGGGGACGGGCATGGCACTGCTGCCGGACCCGACGCTGATCCTCCTCGACGATCACGGGCTCGTGCGCGACGGAATCGAGCGCCAGCTCCTGCTCGAATTCCCGGCCGCGACCATCGCCTACTCGGGGGACGCGCTGCAGGACGCCCTGGCCGCTGCCTCCGGCACCTCAATCGACTGCGCCATCGTCGACCTCGACCTCGGTGACGAGACTCCTGTGGCGGAGACGGTCTCCGCCTTCACGGCCCGCCGCATCCCCGTCGTCGTGGTGAGCGCCATGGCCCGTCCTGATGTGCTCCAGGCCGCCATCGCCGCAGGGGCCTCTGCGTTCGTGGCCAAGCGCTCAAGCCTGCGCAGCCTGACGACCGCCGTGCGAACAGTGCTCGACGGAGGCACCTGGATTCCACCGGACCTCGCCGGAGCCGTGCTGCGCACGACCAGCAGCGTCGAGTTGTCCGCTCAGGAGAAGCGCGCCCTCGTGCTCTATGCATCCGGACTGACCCTGGAGATGGTGGCCCGGCGAATGGACATCACCCCGAACACCGTCAAGCACTACCTCGACCGCGTGCGCGACAAGTACACCGCTGCGGGGATCTCAGCCCGCACCAAGGTCCAGTTGAACCAAGTGGCGCGCTCCGAAGGCCTGCTGCCCTAGATCTCGAAGGCTCGTCCGGGGCGGGATAGGGCGTCACCGACGCACCTGTGCCACCCTCGGACCCGTGTCCGTCGACCAGATCGCTCCGCCGCTCCAGCGCGTCTCGCTGACGCAGCTGCTGGATGCGGCCGCGCTCATCGCGCTCACCGTGAGCGGCGTCGCCATCTTCGTCCCCGCCGTCATCGCCCTGCTCGCGAGCAACCCCGCCAACCTGGCGGGCTGGACGATCATCGGCATCTCCGCCGCCATCTGGCTGACCGGTTTCACCCCGGCCCTGAGGGATCGGCGCCCCTGGGTGCAGTCCGCCGCCGCCGTCCTGCTTCTCGTGCTGGGCCTCATCATCTCGGCCGGCCCCTGGCTGCCCTTCGCGACGATCGGGTTCGCGGCGATCGTCGGTGCCGTCTTCACACTTCGCGTGTGGGGCGTGCTGTCCATGATCGCGGTCGTGTCGATCCTCGACATCATCGTCACGCTGATCGATCCCCCTTCTCTGCTCATCGCGACAGACGGGATCATCCCGGTCATCAGCGGCGCGCTGCTCTGCGTCATCGCCGGAGGTGGGCTCCTGCTCGCGTGGCGGGCGTGGCTGGCACGGGTCACGGAGGCCGAGGCCGACTACGCGCGGGTGCAGGAGGCCGTCGAGCAGCGGCAGCGCGACGAGGTGCGCCGTCGGTCTGCCGAGGCCGTCACCCGGCGCATTCACGAGACCGTGCTGAACACCCTCACAGCACTGTCCATGGGCATCACACCGAGCAGCGAGGCGGACGCTCGAGCCGCATGCCGGCGGGACCTCGAGCAGGTGGACCTCGGACTGGAGCAGATTCCCGACTCGTCCGTCCGCGAGATCCTTCGTGCAGCGAGCCAGGCGGTTCCCGCTGTCGACATCACCATCGACGCACCCGACGCACCCGACGCACCCGATGCACCCGATGCACCCGACGTCATCCTGTCGGCTTCGGTCGCGAATCCGCTGCGCGACGCCCTCGTCGAGGCACTGCGCAACGTCGAGCGGCACTCCGGCGTGCACCATGCCGTCATCCGGGCACGTGTCACCGACATCATCCGGATCGACATCGCCGACGACGGCGTCGGGCTATCCGCCGAGGCCGAAGAGCGCTTCGGTCTGCGCAACACGATCCGCAGCGGCATGGCATCCGTCGGCGGAAGCGCCCGCATCCACGTGCCTGCGACAGGTGGCACCGTCGTCTCGCTCACGGCACCGCTTGAGCAGCCCGTCAACGCCCAGAGCCTCGGCCTGCGGACTGTGCGGATCGTCGACTCGAGTCTGTGGGCACGCCTCGGGGTACTCGGGACGAACCTGTTCATGCTGCTCGTGCTCGGGTCGACGGTCAGCGCCTTCGAGCGCCCGGGGCTCGTGGCGGCCCTTGTCCTCGCCTACGTCGGCGTGCTCGCCGTCCTCGCCCTCGCCTGGCGGCACGTGCCGCGGGTCCCGACGACCGCTCTCGCAGCGATCCTGCTGGTCGGCACCTTCGTCGCGGCCGGGTCGACTCCGCTGTCCTGCAGCGCCACATGGTCGGTCAACACCCTGCTCGCCGGAATGGCGGGCGGTGCCCTCCTCCTGCCACTCCTGGCCCTGAACGGCTGGCCGACGAGGCTCGGGCTGGCCATCGTGGCCGCCGTGGCGTCGTCACTGCTCGTCTGGGCGATGCCGGCGGGGTGCATCGAGCGATCCCTCGCCGAGTGGACGGTCACCACCGCCTACGTCCTGGCGTTCGCCTTCGGCCTGAGCTGGGTCGAGATGGTGTTCGAGCGGCAGCGTGATCGCGCCCAGGCGAAGTGGAACGAGGTGCTGGCCCGCCAGCTCGGAGACGAGGAGCGCGCCGCCGCGGCCACGACGTGGGGCGCACTGAGCGTGACGGCCCGCGACCTCCTCGAAGGCATCGCCGACGGCACCCTCCCGATCGACTCGGACGACATGGCAGCGCGCGCGGCAACCGAAGCCGACGCGCTGCGTATCGATCTGGGCCTGTCGACCTCTCCTGGTGATGCGATCAGCCACCTCAAGCGCCGACTGGTGCGTACCGCCGCCCGCACCGGCGCTACGGTCGAGGTCGACCTCCTCAGCGAGTTCGTCCGCGCCGATCCCTATCCCGAGGGCGCCCTGGCGATCCTCGACGACGTGATCACCGAAGACGCAGGAGGCCGGCTCATCCTGCGCGGATTCGTCGACGAGGGCTTCGAGGAACTCGTCGCCGTGGTGCCGAAGGACCTCGGCGACCTGACAGCAGAGATCGATGACACCACGGTGCAATTCGTACCGGGGGCGAGCGAGACGCACGTCATCGTCCGTCGCCCGCGAATGAATACCCACGGCACCACCTGATTTTGGCGACCTGACCGCCGCGCGGTTGGATGGACCCATGTACGCGCCCCCGGAGTACGCGGTGGCCGCCACTCCAGCAGCCGGCGAGGAGCGGCTCCGGTCCACCATCCGTGACCTCAGCACCCTGCTGGGCGATGCCCTCGTCCGCCACGAGGGCCAGCACCTGCTCGACCTCGTGGAGGAGGTTCGCCTGCTGGTGCGCTCCGACCAGCGTGCCGCGGCCGAACGGCTCACGTCTGTCGACGTGGAGACCGCAACGCTCCTCGCCCGTGCCTTCTCGGTCTACTTCGACCTTGCCAACATCGCTGAACAGGTCGAGCGCTCCCGGGACATCGCCGTCGCCCGGCGTGCACGAGGCGGCCCCATCCGACGCGTTGCCGAGGCGGTTTCCGCCGCCGGTGTCGCGAAGGAATCGGTCACGGCCCTCGCCGAGAAGCTCGCGGTGCGGCCGGTGTTCACGGCGCATCCCACGGAGGCCGCCCGGCGATCCGTTCTCACGAAGCTTCGGCGCATGGCCGACGTCATGCTCGACGACTCACTCGATGAGGACGTTCGCATGCAGCGCGCCGCAGAGGTGGTCGACCTGCTGTGGCAGACCGACGAGATCCGTCTTCAGCAGCCGCAGGTCATCGACGAGGCGCGCAATGCCCTCTACTACATCGATGACCTCACCCGCGGCCCGCTCGAGGCCGTGCTCGATGACCTCGCTCAGGCCTTCCGCCGGATGGGTGCAGAACTCCCACCCCAGTCTCGACCGGTGTCGTTCGGATCGTGGATCGGCGGCGACCGCGATGGCAACCCGTTCGTCACACCGCAGGTCACCATCGATGTGCTGCGCTTCCAGCGCGAGCACGCCGTGGCCGACCTGCTGCCCCACCTCACGCGCCTCATCGAGGACCTCTCCATTTCCGAGCGCATGACCCGCACAAGTCCAGCACTGCGTGATTCGATCGCAGCCGATCTGGAATTGCTGCCGGACTTCGAGGCCCGCTACCTGCGCATCAACGCGGAGGAGCCCGTACGCCTGAAGCTGACGATCGTGCGCAAGAGACTCGAGCTGACCCTCGACCGACTGCGCTCAGGTCGTGCCCATGCACCCGGACGTGACTACGAGACGACCGCCGAACTGCTGGGCGACCTGCTGCTTGTGCGTCAGGAGCTGCTCGGCGCCGCTGGGGCGGCCCTCGCGGTCACGGGCGTCCTCGACCGCACGATCCGCCTCGTCGCTGCGATCGGACTTCCCCTGGCGACACTCGACGTGCGCGAGCACGCGGGCAAGTACCAGCACGTCGTGGGCCAGCTCTTCGATCGCCTCGGCACGCTTCCGAAGCCCTGGGCCTCCCTGACGCGATCGGAGCGGCGGGCCGCGCTGGTCGCCGAACTCGCATCCATGCGTCCCCTGGCGCCCACCCCACCGCCCCTGGACACCGATGCCCTGCGCACATGGTCCACGTACGTCGCGGTCCGCGACGGCCTGGAACGATTCGGCCCACGGGCGATCGAGTCGTGCATCGTCTCCATGACCCAGGGCAGCGATGACCTCCTCGCGGCGGTCGTCGTCGCGAGAGAGGCCGGTCTCGTCGATTCCGAGTCAGGCACCGCGAGGGTCGGCTTCGTGCCCCTGCTGGAGACAGTCGACGAGCTGCGGGCGGCCGGCGACATCCTCGACGAACTCCTCAGCGTTCCCGCCTACCGGGCGATCGTCGCGTCTCGCGGGGACGTCCAGGAGGTGATGCTGGGCTACTCCGACTCCAACAAGGACGCCGGCATCACCACGTCGCAGTGGGAGATCCACCAAGCGCAGCGCCGTCTGCGTGACGTGACATCCGCGCACGGCGTGCGCCTTCGCCTGTTCCACGGTCGCGGCGGAACTGTCGGTCGCGGGGGCGGACCGACGTACGACGCCATCCTGTCCCAGCCGTGGGGTGTCCTCGACGGAGAGATCAAGATCACCGAGCAGGGCGAGGTGATCTCCGACAAGTACCTGCTTCCGGCTCTCGCTCGTGACAACCTCGAGCAGATGGTCGCTGCCGTCGTCGATGCCTCACTCCTGCATGCGCGGCCGCGCAACAACCCCGATGAGCTGGCGGTCTGGGACGACGTCATGGCCATCGCCTCAGCCGCGGGGCAGCAGCGCTACCGGGCGCTCGTGGATGCGCCGGGACTGCCGGAGTACTTCTCCTTGGCCACACCGGTCGAGGAGTTCGGTGCGATGCATCTGGGGTCGCGCCCCTCCCGTCGGCCGGACACGGCGGCCGGGATCGCCGGACTCCGCGCCATCCCCTGGGTGTTCGGCTGGACGCAGTCCCGTCAGGTGATTCCCGGCTGGTTCGGAGTGGGCACCGCACTGCGGGCCGCACGTGAGGCCGGCCACTCGACCGCGCTGGCCGATATGCACGCTGACTGGCACTTCTTCCGCACCTTCATCTCGAATGTGGAGATGACCCTCGCCAAGACCGACCTCGACGTCGCCGGGCTGTACGTGCGCACCCTCGTGCCTGCCCGACTCCACCACTTCCTCGACGACATCCGAGCCGAGTACGACGTGGCGGTCCAGGAGGTGCTGGCCATCACCGGCGAGCAACGCCTGCTGGGCGGCAACCCGTCGCTAGCCCGAACCCTCGAGGTGCGCGACGCGTACCTCCTGCCCCTGCACGTGCTGCAGGTGGCACTGCTGGAGCGGGTGCGCGCGACCCGGGCCGAGGGACGGGAGCCCGATGAGGCGCTGTCGCGCGCACTCTCGGTGACGGTCAACGGCATCGCGACCGGACTGCGCAACACCGGCTGAGCAGCACCGGCCGAGCAGCATCGACGCGCCCTACTCCGCGGGTTCGGCCGGAACGTCCGTCTCGGTCGTCGCATCCTGGGTGGCAGCGGGGGTGACGACACCAGCTGTGGCGTCAGCGGTGGCGCCAGCGGTGGAGTCAGCGGTGGCACCGAAGCAGCCGGGCCCGCTGACCACCGCCTCCGGCGTGTTCAGGGCCGCATCGACCTCGGGCTGTGGGGCGAGGCCGACGAAGTCGGCTCCCAGTGCAAGATCGACCTTGGGGCCGTCGCGCTTGATCTCGACGAGTTCGGCGCCCGGTACGTGGTACGCGAGAAGCTCAGCCCGGAGCTGGGATGACGGTCCGTAGCGGATACGCGCCACACCCTTGATGGGGATTCCCACAGGGTCGTTGGCAACCTCGCGAATGTCGAAACCGCGCCGCTTGAGGTCCCGCGCCGTCCTCGACGCCAGGCCCGAGACGTCGGTCGCGTTGTAGACATTCACCCTCACCTTGGCTGGGAGGGGCAGCTCGTCGGCCGGGGCCGTCAACGCTGTCGAGCAGGAGGCCGAGGGGGTGGCCTCCAGCACCTCGGCGGATCCGTCCGCCTCGCCCATCCCGCGCACGACGACGATCACGACGATGACGGCGACCACAACCGCACCCACGATGACCGCCGGAAGAAGCCATGCAGGACGCGACCGCTGGGGTCGCCGCACCGGAAACTCGCGCATGGACATGCCCTCAGACCTCCTCGGGTCCGATCGTCCCACGTCGTGCCTCCAGGAAGGCGCGCAGGACGTCCCCGCACTCCTCGGCCAGCACACCGGGGACGACCTCGATGCGGTGATGGAGCCGCCGGTCGCGGACGAGGTCCCAGCGTGATCCCGCAGCACCGTAGTCGTCGTTCCACGAACCGAAGACCAGGGTGCCGATGCGGGACATGACCGCAGCGCCCGCGCACATCGGGCAGGGCTCCAGAGTCACGACGAGGGCGCAGCCGTCGAGCCGCCAGGACCCCCGTGCCGAAGCGGCCTCGCGCAGGGCGAGCACCTCGGCATGGGCAGTGGGGTCGCTCCTGGACTCACGGGCGTTGTGCGCGACTGCGATGACCTCGCCCGTCTCGTCGAGGACCACGGCACCGATGGGGATCTCATCGGCGACGCGAGCCGCCTCGGCCTGGTCGAGCGCCAGCCGCATGGCGCGCTCGTATCGTGCTGGGGTCATCGGCCCCGGATGGCGGTGGCAAGTTCAGCCGCGAAGCCGAGTCGCTTGGCGACGGCGCGCACCTGCTCGTCGGGGTACATCTCCTCGTCCTCACAGATCATGATGAGTTCGGCCGCATCGAGTCCGAACGCCTCGCAGAGCGCGACGTCACCGGCCGCCTCGAACTCCTCGATGTCGTCCTCGTCCCACTCGAGCCCGATCAGCTCAGCGGCCTCCTCGGCGATCGACCAGTCCAGCAGCGCAGCCGCGTCGCTGATCATGACCCGGACGCCGTCAGGGACGGTGTGAGCCAGCAGGAAGAACTCGTCGGCCACCGACACGATGCCGAAGACACCACCTTCCCCGGGCAACTGGCGCATGCGCAGCAGGAGCCCGTCCATGGTGGTGACGCCCTGGGGGGGAAGCGAGGCAACCACCCATCTGCCATCCTCGCGGTAGGCCGCTACCGCGAAATCGATGTCGGCTGCCGTGATCTCCTGAGCGCTCACCCGTGCATCGTCCCATGTACCGGGCATCGTCGGTAGTCGGACCACTACTCTCGCCCGCATGCGCACCCTCGTCATCGACCATCCCCTCGTGGCCCACAAGCTCACCCGCCTCCGCAGTGAGGAGACCTCATCGGCCACATTCCGGCTGCTGGCCGAGGAACTGGTCACGCTGCTCGCCTACGAGGCCACCGACTGCCTGAGGGTGCGGCCCATCCAGATCACGACACCCGTAGCGCCGATGACCGGCACCGAGATGGCCGAGCCGCTGCCCATCGTGGTCCCGATCCTGCGGGCCGGCCTGGGCATGCTCAACGGGATGATGAAGCTCATGCCCACGGCCGAGGTCGGCTTCCTCGGCATGGTCCGCGACGAGTCCTCACTCCAGGCCACGACCTACGCCGACCGCATTCCGCACGACATCCACGATCGCCAGGTGTTCGTTCTCGACCCGATGCTCGCGACCGGCGGGACACTCGTCGCCGCCATCGAGTTGCTCCTCGAGCGAGGTGCCCGCGATGTCACGGCGATCTGCCTGCTCGCGGCGCCGGAGGGCCTGCAGCGGCTGCACGACGCGTTCGCCGACCGCGACGTCGACGTCACCGTGGTCACGGCAGCCCTGGACGAGCGACTCAACGACAAGGGCTACATAGTCCCCGGCCTCGGCGACGCCGGAGACCGGCTCTACGGCTCCGCCGACTGACGCATCCTGCGCCGATGCCTGGCATCGCATCGGGCGCCGCCACGGGCTAGAGCGCGCGGAGGATGTCCTCGACCCGCTCCTTGGCATCGCCGAACAGCATCGAGGTGTTGTCACGGAAGAACAGCGGGTTCTGCACGCCCGCGTAGCCGACGGCCATCGACCTCTTGAAGACGATGACGTTGCCGGCCTCCCAGACGCGCAGGACGGGCATGCCCGCGATCGGCGAGCCTGGATCCTCCTCGGCAGCGGGATTCACCGTGTCGTTGGCACCGATGACCAGGACGACGTCAGTGCTGGAGAGATCGTCATTGATCTCGTCCATCTCCAGGACGATGTCGTACGGCACCTTCGCCTCGGCCAGCAGCACGTTCATGTGCCCCGGGAGTCGCCCGGCGACGGGGTGGATGCCGAATCGCACGTTGACACCGCGCTCGCGCAGGATGCGCGTGATCTCCGCGACGGGGTACTGCGCCTGCGCCACCGCCATCCCATATCCGGGGGTGATGACGACGGATGACGCGTTGGCGAGCATGTCGGCGACCTCCTCGGCGCTCACCTCGCGGTGCTCGCCCTGCTCCGCGTCGGAACTCGAGGACGGCTGCTCCATGCCGAAGCCGCCGGCGATGACGGAGATGAAGGAACGGTTCATCGCCTGGCACATGATGTAGCTGAGGTAGGCGCCGGAGGAGCCGACGAGGGCACCCGTGATGATGAGCAGGTTGTTGTTGAGCAGGAAGCCTGCTGCGGCAGCCGCCCAGCCGGAGTAGCTGTTGAGCATCGACACCACGACGGGCATGTCGCCACCGCCGATGGACGCAACCAGATGCCACCCGAGCAGCAGTGCGAGGACCGTCGCGGTGATGAGCAGCCAGAGGGCTGGGTCGATGACGAACCAGACGGTCATGGCGACAAAGAGCACGAGCGCGCCGATGTTCAGCGCATTCTTGCCCGGCAGCATCATCGGCTTGGAGTCGATCTTCGCGGCCAGCTTGAGGTACGCCACGATCGATCCGGTGAAGGTGACGCCGCCGATGAACAGCCCGATGAGCACCTCGGCGTGGTGGATGCCCAGCAGCTCGGGGGCGACCTCGGTCTGCGCGGCACCCTTCGCCTCCACCATGAGGTATCCGGACCACGCGACGAGCACCGCCGCGAGTCCGACGAAGCTGTGCAGCAGCGCGATGAGCTCTGGCATGCCGGTCATCTCGACGACCCTCGCGCGCCAAAGTCCGACCGAGGCACCCAGGATGAGCGCGACGACCATGAGCACGATGCCGATCGCGGTCATGCCGTGCTTGCCGCCGTCGAGCGCCAGAGCGATGGTGGCGACGAGGGCGATCGCCATGCCGACGATGCCGTACCAGATGCCCTGCTTGCCGGTCTCGTGCTTGGACAGGCCGGCCAGGCTCAGGATGAACAGCAGCGCGGCGACGAGGTAGGCCGCAATGGCCAGGGAGTCGATGGTCATCGCTGGAACATCTCCAGCATGCGACGGGTCACCGCGAAACCTCCGAAGATGTTGATGCTCGCCACCAGTACGGCGACGAACGCGAGGACGGTGACGATCGTGTCGCCGGCCCCGATCTGCAGCAGGGCGCCGACGACGATGATGCCGGAGATCGCGTTGGTGATGGACATCAGCGGTGTGTGAAGTGCGTGGTGCACATTGCCGATCACGTAGAACCCGATGACGATGGCCAGCACGAAGACGGTGAGGTTCGACGTCAGCTGAGCGGGCGCTGCGGCAGTGATGAGCAGCAGCGCGGCGGCGGCGAGCGCGACGAGCGTGTAGCGCCGGCGCGGGTTGGCCGGCGCCTTCTCCTGCTTGGCGGCAGGGGCCGCCGACGTCGCCGCCGCCGCTGGAGCGGCCGAGACCTCCACGGGCGGCGGCGGCCAGGCGACGGCACGGTCGTGGGTCACCGTCATCGAGCGCTGAACGACGTCGTCCCAGTTGAGGACGAGCTCGCCGTCCTTGCCCGGGGTGAGCAGTTTCATCAGGTTCACGAGGTTCGTGGAGTACAGCTGCGAGGCCTGCGCGGGCAGTCGGCCGGCGAGATCGGTGTAGCCGATGATCGTGACGCCGTTGGGCGTGACGACCACCTCGTCCGCGACTGATCCCTCGACGTTGCCGCCGTTCGCCGCGGCGAGATCGACGACCACGGAGCCCGGCTTCATCGAGGCGACCATGTCCGCCGTGAGCAGTCGCGGAGCCGGGCGTCCCGGGATAAGCGCCGTGGTGATGACGATGTCGACGTCCTTCGCCTGCTCCGCGTACAGCGCCGCCTCGCGCTGCTTGTAGTCGTCGCCCATCTCCTTCGCGTACCCGGTGGCACTCACCTCCGCCTCCGGCGAGGCGATGGCGAGGTACTCCCCGCCCATCGACTTGACCTGGTCGGCGACCTCGGGGCGTGGGTCGGTGGCGCGCACGATGGCCCCGAGCGAGCCCGCGGTGCCGATCGCGGCGAGTCCGGCGACCCCGGCCCCGGCCACCAGCACCTTGGCGGGGGGCACCTTGCCGGCCGCCGTGACCTGGCCGGTGAAGAAGCGGCCGAAGGCGTTGGCGGCCTCGATCACCGCCCGGTAGCCGGCGATGTTGGCCATGGAGCTCAGGACGTCCAGGGATTGGGCTCGCGAGATGCGCGGCACCGCCTCCATGGCCAGGGCAGTGACTCCGCGGTCGGCGAGCGCCTGCAGGAGGTCCGGGCTCTGCGCCGGCGCCAGCATGGAGACGAGGTAGGCACCGGGCTGCAGCAGGGCCACCTGCGCCGCGTCGGGGGCATTGACGTGGAAGACGACGGGAGCCCCCCAAGCCTGATCGGTTGACCCGATGGAGGCGCCCGCCTCGCGGTAGGCGGCGTCCGTGAAGGAGGACGGCTCACCCGCACCTGACTCGATGAGCACGTCGTACCCCAGCTTGACCAGCTGGACCACGGTCGCCGGCGTGGCCGCTACGCGCCGCTCTCCCGGCTTGGTCTCGCGTGGCACTCCGATCAGCACGGTGCCTCCCTGTGGCCTGCGGCCGGTGCGGCCGAGCCCCGCAAGCCTAGGAGGCACCGGCGAAAACCGCTCCTCGAGGTCCCGGCCCAGCACGGTGGCGGGCCGGCCCCCTCCCGACGGTGATCGGTTATGGTCGACGGACCCGCCTCCCCCGCTCCGAGGAGCCGCATGCGCCGCCTGTCCGTGGTCGTCCTCATCACCGTGCTCTCAGCGCCGCTGCCGGCACCCGCCGCCACGGCGGCCGAGCCATTGGTCGGGACCTGCTACGCGTACCCGAGGTCGACGCTCGAGGACTTCTCCTCACCGGCGCAGCCGGTGGCCTGCACGGCCAAGCACACCGCGGAGACGTACTACGGGCGCACCCTCGCCGACTCCTTCGGCCTGCCGTCGAAGGCCTCCGCCGCCGCCCGGCTGTCCGCAGCGGAGCCCTGCACGACTAAGGCGATGAACGCCTACCTCGGGCTGTCGGGCCGGGGTCTCCCGTCACGGTTCCAGACCGCTGTCCTGTTTCCGACCGACGCGCAGTGGAAGGCGGGAGAGCGCTGGATGCGCTGCGACGTCGTGCTGCAGGGTGGGACGTCGCTGGTCACCCTGACCCGACCGGTCGCCGAGCTCGTCGCCGCGACACCCGCCGAGCAGTTCGACTTCTGCACCCCCGGCACCCCAGACGCCAGGAAGACCGCGGCCTTCCCCTGCACGAAGCCCAGGATCAACTGGATCAAGGTCCTGGACAAGGACCTCGGCAAGCCCGGCTCGGCCTTCCCCGGCAGGCGCAACGTCGAGGATCGCACCCGTGCACTGTGCAAGGTCCAGGGCAAGCAGTGGAACGGCAAGGAGAAGTACCCCGGCTGGTGGGCGATCTGGCCCACCGCAGTCGGCTGGCGCAAGGGTCAGCGTTCGGCCCAGTGCTTCGTGCCGTACTCGCAGTACACGCAGGAACTCGCCGCACGAGCACCGGCTCCCGCCCCACCCGCCTGATTCGCGAGCGGCCAGTCAGTCGAGCGGGCTGCGCGGTTCGTCATCCGGATACATCGAGTCCATCTCGGGCTGCGTGGCATCAAGACGCGCCATCTGCCCGTCGGTCAGCTCGACCGACAGAGCGCGAACGATGGAGTCGATCGTCTGCGGCCGGGTCGCCCCGGGAATCGGGATCATGACGGGGGAACTGGCCAGCAACCAGGCGAGCACCGTCTCCTGCGCAGTTGCCCCGACCTCGTCGCCGACACGGGCGAACTCGGCGTAGCGACTGCCGATCTCATGGGCCTGCGTCGAGCCCCCCAGCGGTGACCACGGCAGGAAGGCGATCCCGTGCCGCGTGCACAGCTCGAGCACCTCGGGGTCGCGACGGTAGCGCGGTGACCATTCGTTCTGAACCGAGACGACCCCGCCGGACCGAGGTCCACCGAGAAGGTCCAGGGCCAGGAGGAGTTCCGTTGCCGTCACGTTCGACAGACCGATGCGCTCCACGAGGCCGGACTGCTGGAGCGAGGAGAGCACGGTCATCTGCTCGCGGTACGTCAGGCTCGGATCGTGCCGGTGGTGCTGGTAGAGCGTGATGGCATCGACCCCGAGGGCCCCAAGACTTGCCTCGCAGGCAGCGCGCAGCCCCTGCGCAGACGAGTCACGGCCCCACTCCTCGCCCACGCTGCGAGTGATCCCGCCCTTGGTCGTGACGACGACGGCGGAGAGATCTGCTGAGCCCGTGTACGACCTGAGCGCCTCCGCGACCAGTCGCTCGTTGTGTCCGATGGTGTCCCAGGTCGGCGAGTAGATGTTCGCCGTGTCCAGCAGGGTGATGCCCAGGTCGAGCGCCCGGTGAATCGTGGCCACGGCTCGCTCACGTTCGTCGACCATGTCGGTGAAGGACATGGGCATGCAGCCCAGTCCCACCGCTGACACGGAGAGATCACCAAGGTTGCGCATGGGGAGGGTCATGGCCTGATAGTAGGTACGACAACCCCGTGTCCGATGGCTGTTCGCGGTGTCCGATGGCTGTTCGCGGTGTCCGGTCGTCACTCGATGGCCGCGTCAGGTGGCCAGCCCCAGCCATTCCTCCTCGACGCGAACGCGTTCCGCGGTGACCTCTCGCAGCTGAGCGTCGAGTGTGGCGACCCTTGCGTAGTCCGTCGCGTGCTCGGCGAGTTGCGCATGCAGCTGCACCTCCTGAGCGGAAAGTCTTTCGATCTGTCGCTCGAGGCGCGCGAGCGCCTTGCGCTGGTCGCGCTCATGGGCCGCCGAAGAGCGGGGCTGCTCGACCACGCGACGCGACTCCGCCATCGCGTCCGGCGCCGAGCCCCGGAGGGCGAGGTACTCGTCCACGCCACCCGGCAGGTCGCGCAGGGTCCCGTCACCCAGCAGCGCCACGAAGTCGTCGCACACGCGCTCGAGGAAGTAGCGATCGTGCGACACGACGATGAGGGATCCCGCGAAGCCGTCGAGAAGGTCCTCCAGTGCGCTCAGGGTCTCGACATCGAAGTCGTTCGTGGGCTCGTCGAGGACGAGGACGTTGGGCTCACCCATGAGCAGGCGCGTGAGCTGGAGCCGTCGCCGCTCGCCGCCGGACAGATCACCCACCGGAGTCCATTGGCCGTCCGCGCCGAAGCCGAGCCGTTCGCACATCTGCGACGCCGTCAGTTCTCGTCCCTTGCCGAGATCGACCCGTTCAGCAACGCGCTGCACCGCCTCGAGCACACGCCATGAGGGGTCGAGCTCCTCCAGGTGCTGCGACAGGTACGCCGGTCGCACGGTGACTCCCGTCACCACACGGCCCTGCGCCGGTGGGATCTCGCCCAGCAGCATGCGCACGAGGGACGTCTTGCCCGCGCCGTTCGCACCGAGAAGCCCCATGCGCTGACCGGGGCCGATGTTCCACGTCAGCCGGTCGATCAGGGTGCGATCCCCGACTCGCAGTTCCGCGTCATGCACCTCGAGGACGGTCCTGCCGAGGCGTGCATTCGCGAACGACAGGAGCTCGATGGTGTCTCGCGGCGGTGGCTCGTTGCCGATGAGCTCGTTTGCGGCCTCGATGCGGAACTTCGGCTTCGACGTCCGTGCAGGAGGACCGCGCCTGAGCCAGGCAAGCTCCTTTCGGATCAGGTTGCTGCGACGTGCCTCCGCAGCCGCCGCCTGACGCAGGCGCTCGGCCTTCGCGAGCACGTAGGCGCTGTAGCCGCCCTCGTACTCCTCGACCCGGCCTCCGACCACCTCCCAGGTGGCGTCGCTCACCTCGTCGAGGAACCAGCGGTCATGCGTGACGACGACGACGGCGAGCGTCGGACGAGACTTCAGGTGGGCGGCGAGCCATGCGACGATCTCGACGTCCAGGTGGTTGGTGGGCTCGTCGAGGATGAGCAGGTCCAGATCGCGGATGAGCAGCGCGGCGAGATCGACGCGCCGCCGCTCACCACCCGACAACGTGCCGGTCGGTCGCGCGAGGCGTGCATCGTCGTATCCCCCGAGCAGGGCCGCGAGTACCTCCCGCACACGGGCATCGGCCGCCCACTCGTGAGTGGCCCGATCCCCGAGGACGGCCTGTGCGACGGTGATCTGCGGATTCGCGATCGGACTCTGCTGCAGGATCCCGACGACGGCGTCGGAGGTGATGCTGACCCGACCGGTGTCCGGATTCTCCGTTGCGGCCATCACTGCGAGCAGGGTGGACTTCCCGGCACCGTTGCGACCCACGACCCCGATCCGGTCGCCCGCGTTGACGCCGATCGACACGTCCGACAGGAGGGGACGTTCACCGAAGGCCTTGCTCACCGTCTCCAGGTTCACCAGGTTTCGGCTCGATGCCACGGCCCCATTGTGGTGGCCGCGCCGCGCTGCGTCCGAGGCCAGGGGGCTGTCGCCGGACGACTGTCCATTCGCCCGCCCGAGGGGTGCGGGGGCGGATATCCTCCCCGCGCGGGGGGCTCAACTGGGAGGACGTGTGCAGCTGCGTCGCAGGCAGGCCGCTGCCGCAACTCGAGCCGATATCGCCCCGTCGGTACCGAGTCTGGGCAACGGATGGACCACACCCATCTACCCGACCGATCACCCGGCCCTGCTGGAGATCCTTCGTGACGAGACCGTCCGGGAGCCCGCGCCCGACATGCTCATCGGCTGGGATGGTGTGCGCACCCGCGTGGAGATGCTGCCCTTCGCACCGGACGAGCTGGCCGGAACCGTGAGTTCGTCGCTGCCCATCCCGGACGACGGCTACCGCAGTGAGGCCGAGGAGTACGTGGCCCTGGCCCAGGCGATCAGCACGGCAGACCGAACCTTCCGCATCGTGGAGGTCGGTGCGGGCTGGGCCCCGTGGTCGGTGGCCGGCATCGTCATTGCCCGCCGGAAGGGCCTCGTGGCAACGGGCATCGCCGTCGAGGCGGACGACGAGCGCAGCACGTGGGCCGTGCAGCATGCAGTCGACAACGACGTCGCCGTGGAACTCGTGGCGGGCACTCCCGACGAGATCGCCGCTGCCCTCCGGGAGCCATGGGGGGACACCGAGCTGCGCGTGGTGCGCGCCGCCGGCTGGCACACCCGGACCACACTGCAGTTTCCCGACCTCGACTCCGGCGATATGGGGGGTGCCATCTGGACCCTGCCCGGCACCGACGTCGACTACCGCGGTGCGCACCTGAGCCATCACGAGGTGCCGTCCGTCACCATGGCCAGCCTGCTGGACGCGCCGACAGTCACCGACCTGCTCCATGTGGACGTACAGGGCGTGGAGAGCCAGCTGCTGATCACCGCCGCCGACGACATCCAGGCCAAGGTGCGCCTCATGGCCGTCGGCACGACGGACCGGGGCAACGAGGGGCGCCTGCAGGAGTTCTTCCTGCCCCGCGGTTGGGGTCTGGCGATCGACGAGCCCTGCACGACCCACTTCACCATGACGCACCCGTCGCTGGCGGGGTTCACGGTGCAGGACGGCCTGCAACTGTGGGAGAACCCCTTCCTGCGCGCTGACTTCCCGGCGTAGTCGTGCGCCGACGGCGATGTCGGCGCACACTGCTCCCATGACTGAACTCTCCGCAGATCCCTCGCGTCGTGCGTTCCTCGTGGGCGTGTGCGGCGCCGCCGTCCTGGGAGCCGGACTCGGCTCTGCCCTGCTGGCAGACGACGCCGTGGCCGCAACCGGAATCAGGCGGAAGAAGAACGGGCAGGTCGTGGTGACCGTGGCGAAGGTCGCTTCGCTCGCAGCTGCGGACGGACGCGTCGTCCTCGGCACTGTCAAGGGAACCCCGGTCGCGGTCGTCCGCGAAGGTGACGGGTCGTTCGCCGCCCTGAATCTCGCCTGCACCCATCAGGGCGTGACGGTGAACCCGGATGCCGCCGGGTGGCTGTGCCCTGCGCACGGATCGTTGTTCGCGCTTGACGGTGCCGTCGAGCGGGGACCGGCGATGGCGAGCCTGGCGACGTATCCGTCCCGATGGGATGCGCGCCGGGGCACGTTGACCGTGGGCTGAATCACGTCGACCGAGGGCTGAACCACGCCCTGGGGCGCACCTGGCCTGACGTGGTCCGGCGTGGCATTCCAGCGCCGCCACGGCGTTCCGGCACACTTCATGCAGCAGGGCCCCTCGAAGTATGAGTTCGAGGGGCCCTGCTTGTGGACCAGGTCCTGCGCGTCCGGTTTCCCGGCTCCTCCGCGGGGCGCTTCCCGCCTTGGCCGTCCTCCGTTTCCGGTGGCGTCGCTGTCTCCTGCTCCTCGATCCGCTCCGTGCGACCCGCCCCCCAGCACTGGGGCTTCGGATTTCTCCGAGTGACCGCCGGTCTTCGAACCGACCCGCACCTTGCGGTGCGTTGGCATATTTCTACTCCCGAAAATCAAGGAGGCGCAACGGGTTTTCTCAACTTTTTTTCGCAAATGTGGTGTCTTTGTCATCGCTGTTGCTATCGAGTAACACTGGCACCACACGTTGACTGTCAGCTGGCCCGTAGATGGGCCAAGGTCAACGCCTGGGCGTACCCGCACTCGTCACAGATGACCACGAAGCCACGTCGATCGTTGGGGACGACGTCGAAACTCGCAGAGTGACAGCAGGCGCAGGTCGCCTCCGGGTCCTGGACGCGCATGATGCTTCCTTCCCGTGGGAGGACGTCCACGCGTCGTGAACACGCAGTAGTCCTGATGCGGTGGGGAAGCATCAACACAGTGCCGCCCAGATCTGTCCTGAAGCCCGACATCGCGTTATGGCAGGCTGTCGATCACGTGAATACCAGCCTCGCTGGTCATCCCTGTGTGTCGACTGCGGAACGGATGACGTTCGGGTGCAGGAGTTTGATCACGTGGACCCGGGAATCAAGCGAGCAGCAGTCTCCGCCCTCGACGCAAACGGCTACTCACTGGCGACGGTCCAGCGGGAGATTGCAGGCTGCGACGTCCATTGCGCGAATTGCCACACGATCAGGACCCGGCGTCAACTGGGCTGGTGGCGAGAGGACTGCTGAGCGCGCCCGAAGAGATTCGAACTCCTAACCTTCTGATCCGTAGTCAGATGCTCTATCCGTTGAGCTACGGGCGCTTGACCTCAATGGTCAGGGCGCAGTCTAGCCCCGGGGCCCCGGAGCGCCTCGGCCAGCCCCGATGCTGACTCCACCGCCAGGCCACGGGCTGCGTCCATCGGCACCGGCCGCGCGCTGCGACGGCGAGGAAGGGAAGCCACTAGGCGACGAAGGGGCCGTCCGTGACGGACGGCTTCCTCGACGGCGGAGGTGGCGAGATTTGAACTCGCGATGGGCGGACCCAAACCGCATTAGCAGTGCGGCGCCATAGACCGGACTAGGCGACACCTCCATGCCTCCCGGTCTCCCGAGCGACCCCACGAGGATAGCGGGGCCCCGCACGGCAGAATGCGGCGCATGACGACACTGGCGATCGACTGCGGGGGCGGCGGTATCAAGGGGTCCGTCCTCGACGAGGCCGGCACCATGCGGGCCCACCCGATCCGTGTGCCGACGCCGTACCCGCTGCCGACGGCTCTGTTCGTCCGGACCCTCGCCGATCTCGCCCGTCAGCTGCCGCAGGCCGAGCGGGCCACCGTCGGCATGCCGGGCATGATCCGCCACGGTGTCGTCGTCACCACCCCGCACTACGTGACCAAGTCCGGTCCTCGTACTCGTGTCCTGCCCGAACTGGTGAAGGAGTGGGAGGGGTTCGACGCCCAGGCTGCGCTCACGCGCGAGCTGGGGATCCCCACCCGCGTGCTCAACGACGCCGAGGTGCACGGCGCCGGCGTGATCGCCGGTGCTGGCCTGGAGATCGTGATGACCCTCGGCACGGGCCTCGGCTTCGCCGTGTTCGACGGCAGTCGCCTCGCGCCGCACATGGAGATGTCACAGGCGCCCGTGCGTTGGGGCCTGTCCTACGACACCTACATCGGCGAGCATGAGCGGCGGCGCCTCGGTGACGCCCTGTGGTCACGCCGCGTCGTGCGCATGGTCGAGGGGCTTCGTCCGGTGTTCCTGTGGGACCGCCTGTACATCGGAGGTGGCAACTCCCGTCACATCACCCCAACCGCGCTGACAAAGCTGGGTGACGACGTCGTCATCGTGCCGAACTCGGCTGCCCTCATCGGCGGCGCACGCGTCTGGAACCTGCAGACCGACTGAACCGACGCCTTCGCGATCCACACAAGGGGTGGGACATCGACGATCAACTCGCACGACGCAGCAACCTGCTCGGCGTCGCGATGTATCTCGCCGCAGCGCTCCTGTTCGCCTTGAACGGGGTCATCGCCAAGGCTGCACTGAACGTGGGCTTCGATCCGATGAACCTCACGCAACTGCGCAACGTGGGAGCGATGATCCTGCTCGCCGCCTACGTCGCGATTCGTCACCCTGATCGATTCAGGGTGACAAGGCGTGAGCTTCCCTTCCTCATCGCCTACGGAGTCATCGCCTTCACCTTCGTGCAGTACCTGTACTTCCTCACCATCTCCAAGCTCAACGTCGGGATCGGCACCCTGCTGGCGTTCCTCGCACCGGTCCTCGTCGCACTGTGGCTGAAGTTCGGGCGCGGGCGCGAGGTGAGCAACCGCATCTGGCTCGCCATCGTGCTGACGCTGATCGGGCTCGCCATGGTGGCCCAGGTGTGGAGCGGCTTCGTCCTCGATCCGGTCGGCGTCATCGCCGGACTGCTGTGCGCAGTGGCCCTGGCGGTCTACTGGCTCCTGGGTGAATCCGGTCAGCAGCACCGCGACGCGGTGTCGCTGACCATGTGGGGATTCATCTTCGCCAGTGCGGCCTGGGCCGTGATCTCGCCGTGGTGGAGCTTCCCGTGGGAGGTACTCACGGTA
>JBIIJX010000127.1:0-7028 GCA_044233495.1 Candidatus Nanopelagicales bacterium | reverse complement strand
GAGGTCGATGGCTCCGTCGCTGAAGATCTTGGGGCCGTCACCCTTGCCCGACAGGTCGCCGTACAGGGCGATGAGGTCGCCGGTTGCCATCGTGAGGGCGCCCGCGGCATCGACCGCGAGCCGCCAGTTGTCCGCGGCCACCGCCACGCCCGGGACGCGTCCGACGAGCTCGAAGGGGGCGATATCGACCGACTTCTGCAGGCGCACCGTGGCCTGCTGGGCCTTGTCGTAGAACTCGCGGGCGCTGGCGTAGTCACCCGCGGTGAGGCCGCTCGCGGCCCCCGACAGGTTGTCCTGCAGGCCGTAGGCACCGGCGGCGAGGTTCGCGGTGGACCACACCAGCCCGGCCTGCATCCACAGGACGAACCCGCCCACCCCGGCGACGAGAAAGCCGCCCAGCACCAGGCGTGGGCGGCTCACAGACACCTCGCGAGTATACGGAGGCGTATCCGCCCCTCCCAGGCTCCGCGAGGGGCCGCTGGGCGCCGCGAGTGGTCACTCGGGGCCCCGGGCGGCCACGTGCAGAGGATCCGAGGACGGCGGGTCAGTAGGCCCCGTCGCCGACCACCACGGCCTTGACCGTCTTGGCCACGATCACGAGGTCGAGCGCCGGCGACCAGTTCTCGATGTACTCCAGGTCGAGGCGCATGCGCTCCTCCCAGTCGGTCGTCTTGCGACCGGAGACCTGCCACAGGCCGGTGAGGCCGGGCTTGGTGAGGTGACGGCGATGATCGGCGTCCCCCAGCAGGGGCATCTCGTCGACGAGCACCGGCCGCGGGCCCACGAGCGACATCGACCCGGCGATGACGGCCGCCACCTGAGGCATCTCGTCGATGGACCACCGACGCAGGAATCGCCCGAAGGGAGTGATGCGCGGATCGGCCTTGTAGCGGTCGGCGATGCCGTCATCGGGCGCGCCGATCACCTGATCGCGGATCTTGTCCGACCCCACGTACATCGTCCGGAACTTCGCGATGCGGATGATCTGGCCGCCGCGGCCGACCCGCTCCTGGAAGTACAGCATCGGGCCTCGGCTGGAGAGCTTGACGCCGATTGCAGCGACCAGCATGAACGGCAGGAACAGGACGAACAGCACGGTGCCGAACACGACGTCGAGGGTGCGCTTGATAGCGCGCTTGGGGCCGGTCAGGTGCGGCTCGTCGAGGTGCAGCAGGGGAAGGTCGGCGGCCATGCGCATCGACACGCGCGGGCCGGCGACGTCGCCCACGGTCGGTGCCACGAGAAGATCCACGCGCGGACCCTCAAGGCGCCAGGCCAGGCGCTGGATCACCTTGGGGCCCAAGGCCGGCGAGCCCGCGACGGCGACGGTGTCGGCGTCCTCGAGCGAGATGCGCGTCATGACCTCGTCGAGCCACGCGTCCAGCTGCGCCTCGGTGGCGTCCGAGTCCACCTCATCGATGACGTCGACCACGGTGAAGCCTGCGACAGGGTCGCGATCGAGCATGTCGACGATCTCTGTCATCGCATCGCCCTGGCCGATGACGACGGTTCGATGCAGGAAGTGCCCGTAGCGACGCTCATGCCGGAGCCACGCGCGCAGGCTCCAGCGCACCACGACGAGCAGGACGATGCCGACGACGAAGGTGATGAGGACGAATCCACGCGACAGCTCGAGCTTCAGGGCGAAGGCCACGACTGCGATCGCGGCGAACACCATCGCCGTCGCGCCGACCACGCGCTTGAACTCCTCCGAACCGACGCCCAGCACGCGGGTGTCGTACGCCCCGCGCAGCACGAGCACCGCCATCCACGCGACCACGACGACGACGACGAAGGAGACATAGGTGGGATCGTTGAGCTCGACCGAGTACGGGATGGCCCAGCGCAGGATGAAGCCGGTGACACCGGCCACGATGATCGCAAGCAGGTCGAGGACGACCGCCCGCGTGGCGTAGACCCGCAGCGGGTCCCGGCGCAGGTGCGGGCGATCCCATTGGGTGTGCGCCTCGGCCCAGCCGATGCGCGACGGCATCACGAGGGGGATGGTGTGGTGGAGGTCGTCCGGCGCGGCGTTGGCGTCAGTCGTGCGATCGTCCCGTGCCATGCCACCTCCTTCGACGGCGCCCGCCCACCGTAGCAGCGACGTGGGGGCATTCCGGTCCATGACCGGTCAGAGGCAGGTGACGCCCACGGCCACCGCGGCCTCCTGCAGCCGGCGGTCGAGGGTGGCCAGCGGCTCGCCGCTGATCATCGCCACTTGGAGGTAGGTGGCGTCGTAGGCGGAGAGGTCATGGGCCAGGGCGAGGTTGACGATCGCCTCGGGATCTCCCTCCTCGACGATCGCGAAGGGGACCTGCATGGCCACTCGGAGTATCCAGGCACCCTCAGCCTCTGAGACGATCCGGCGTCGTCTCCAGCTGTTCACGACGTTCATCACCTCGAATCGCCACAGATGGGGGACGAGGGCAACGTGGTCGTCCAGCAATGAGCGCTTCTCCAGGGCGGCGAGCGAAGGTTCGTCCGCGAACCACTCCATGGTCATCGAGGCATCGAGGATGAGCCCCTTCACGCGCGCCCCTCCTCGATCGCGTCCTTGATGGAGAACTCAGGCGGCAGCTTCACCCGTCGCTCGTCGACACGGCGCCAGAACTCGGCCCAGTCCCGGCGTCCGGGCGCAGAGGCCATGGGCACCAGACGGGCGACCGGGCGGCCGTGCTTGGTGATGGTCACCTCCTCGCCTCCCTCGACGAGGGCGAGGAGCTCAGACAGGCGGGTCTTGGCCTCGAAGGCCCCGAGTGTGATCGCCATGCGGCCAGACTACGCCCGGATCAACCAGTTGCCAACCAGTTGCATCCGCCCCGACGCCGCAGGCGCATCTACTGCCTATGCGTGCACCGACCGGTGCACATCACTGCGTGTAGAAGCGGACCGGCACCTCGGTGAGGGTCACCGCGGCGCCCGCCGAGGACTCCGTGCAGTTGGCCAGCGGGTCACACACCAGGGCCGTGCCCTCGGGAGCCGTGTAGGGCACCTCTCCGGACTGCGCCCACGCCACTGTCCAGCTGGACCCGTCGCGGGAGAAGGTGCACGTGACGGCGCCCGTGGCCGCCTCCTCGCAGCCCTCGAACTGGGCGCCGAGCACCCAGTTCTCCAGGGCGAAGAAACCCTGCTCGGCATCCGAGCCCGGGAACGCCTGCACGCCGAGCAGTGCGTACTCACGCGGCGTCCAGATGTACCAGTAGGAGCGCTCGACTCCGTAGCGGAGGTCGTCGATGTAGGTGCGGACGACGAAGCCGGCGGCACGCGCTCCGGTGATGTCCTGCTTGGGCAGGTCTCCCGGGCCGGCGAGGCCGTAGTTCAGCTCGGTGTCCCACAGCGGCAGGTCAGGGGCCCCGGCCTCCGCGAGGTCGGCCTTCACGGCGTCGAGCAGCGCACCGCGCGCGGACGGGTCGCCGTCAGCAGCAGGGTAGGTGTGGACCGCGAACACGTCCACGGGCCAGCCCTTCTCGCCCAGCGCCTTCAGGTAGGCCGGGAAGAACTTCTCGTACGGGCCCGTCAGGCGGGTCGAGGGCGAGGCCGACACCACGAGTGCGTCCGGGTCGATCTTCTTGATGATGTCGTAGGCCCGCTTCGTCAGCTCGGCCATCTCCTCGGGCGTGCCGTTGAAGAAGTTCTTGAGGTTCGCCTCGTTCCAGATCTGGTACGAGGAGATGCGGTCGCCGTACCGCGTCGCGACCTCGGTGACCCAGGCGTCCCAGGGGGCGAGATCCTTCGGCGCACTCGCGGCGCCGGGCTGCGGGTAGTCGTCGGCATTGACCTCCTTGGCATTCCACTCGGGAGTGGTGCCGAGGACCATGAGGACGTCGGTCATGCCCTTGGACTGCGCGTTCTCCAGGATGCCCTCGAGGTTGTCCCACTTGTAGACGCCCGGCTCGAGCTCGATCTGGGACCACGCCGTGCCGTTGTCCCACAGGCGCAGGGCACCGAAGGGGGCGGATGCCCAGGCACCGCCCTCGGCCCCCTCGATGTGCATGCCGATCAGCGAGGACGGGATGCCGGGCACGGACGGCGCCGCCGACTCCGCCGGAGCGGCGGTGTCGCCGCCTCCCGACGCGTCGGACGAGCCCCCGGAGGAGCACCCCGCAGCCACAAGGCCGGTGGCGGCGGCAGCCGCCGTGAGCAGGACTAGCTTGCGGGATTTCCGAACCATTGCGGCATGCTTCCAATCGTCACCTGGGACCCAGCTGCGACCGGCGTGCACTGGTTGAGCGCATTGCAGGTCTGGGTCACGTTCGCGGGCACCGTAAAGGTAGCCGACCCCGAATCGATCCATGCGATCACCTCGGGGTTGACGTTGTCGCCCAGCTGGCAGACGTTCGGCTGGCCGCCCGCCGCCTCCTGGCAGGAGTAGAAGGCCCCGCTGAGCCAGTTGCGGGCCGTCTGGTACCCGAGGGCGCCCTCGGTGCCGGTGAACATCTGGATGCCGACGAGGTTGGAGTTGTTGTACCAGTAGTACCAGTACCCGCGGCCGATGCCGTACAGCACGTTGTCGAGGTACGTCGCGGCCGTCCAGCCCGCTGCATTGGCACCCGAGACGACCTGGCGAGGAATCGCTCCCGGACCCGCGATGCCGTAGTTGACCTCGGTGTCCCAGAGCGCCTTGCTCGCCGGCACACCGGCCTTCTGCATGTCGGCCTTCACCTGCTTGATGTAGGCGACGCGATCAGCGGGCGTGCCGTTCGCGGCCGGGTATCCGTGGAAGGAGATGACGTCGACTGGCCAGCCGGCCTTCTTGAGTCCCTTGAGGTACGCGGGGAAGAACTTCTTGTAGGCGCTCTGCAGCCGAACGGTCGTGCTGGCCGCGACGATCTTCGCCGAGGGGTCGTACTTGCGGATGATCTTGGCCGCCTCCTTCGTCAGCGTCACCATCTGGTCGGGCGTGCCCTCCCAGAACGTCGAGAGGTTGGCCTCGTTCCAGATCTGGTACGCGTCGATGGAGGCCCCGTAGCGCTGCACGACGGCCGTGACCCAGCTCCTCCAGTCCTTGATGTTCTTCGGCATGGAGGCCGCGCCCTTGTTCGGGTACTTGCCCTGCTTGGTGCTGGTCGCCGCCCACGACGGAGTCGAGCCGAGCACGTAGAGGATCTGCAGGCTCTGGTTGTTGGCGTTCGAGATGGCGGCGTCGAGCCCGTTCCACCAGAACTTGCCCTTCTTCTGCTCGACCTGGCCCCACGCCACGCCTGAGTCCCAGAGCCGGACGGTGCCCTCGTTGACCGTCGTCTGCTCTCCCTGCGAGATCTGCGGGATGTGCATGCCGAAGTCCACGTCGGTGACCGGGCCTCCGCTGGAGTCGGCCGCAGCAGGGGCCGCGAGGGAGGCGCCGGAGGCGGCGAGGGCGACAGTGAGGACGGCGGCAGTCAGGGCACGGCGCATGGGTGAGGGCCTTCCAGGTTCCGGAACGGGTCTCCTCGACCCTAGCCCAGCAGGGGCCCGAAAACCGTTATCCCGCACCCAGTCCGAGAGGCGGGTGCCCTACCTGCGACGCAGGACGTACAGGCTCTGCCCGTCGGTCTCGCGGCCGTACTCGAACCGGTCGACCGCCAGCCGGGCCCCGTTCACGTGGTCCTCGAAGTGCCAGCGGGCGAATCGGGTGCAGTGAAGTCGGCCCTTCCACTCCAGCGGACCGTAGCCGTCCGGGTTCTCCTCCCAGCCGGGCACGTCCTCCTCCACGAAGCAGGTGACGAAGGCCCGACCCCCCGGGGCAAGGGCCTCGGCGATGAGCCGCAGGTAGGCGGGGGTGTCCTCGTCGTTCATGTGGGAGAACACCGAGTAGGCATAGAAGACGTCGACGGTTCCCGGCTCGGCGCCGATCGTGCGATCGGGCGTGCCGTCCGGGTTGTAGCGCTCGTTGCTGACGTCGAGGAGGGTGAAGCGGAACCCCGGACCGGCCAGGTTGGCGTCCGCCCACTCGATGAGCTCGGGCTGGATGTCGACCCCGTGGTAGTCGGCGATGCGGCCGCCCTCGGAGGCGAACCGCTCGCGCACCCCGACGGCAAGGCGCCCGGCACCACAGCCCCAGTCCAGGAGCCGGGAGTCCGCCGTGAGTCCGCAGTACGCCTCGAGGCGCTCCACGTCCTGCACCGCAGTGCGGATGAAAGCCGCGTCGTCCTTGAAGTGCTCCCCTCCCATCCGGTACTTGCCGGGAGGTAGGGGGTTGCGGGGTGCCTTGGGTGTCGCCTTCTTGCCGAACATGGTCCTCACCCTATTGGCCGGCTTGTCCCGGCCCTGCTGTTGCTGCGTCACTAGGTGGGGTCCGAAGCCCACTGGAACCCCACCTAGTGACGCAGCAACGCGAGGGCGGCTCCGTCCCGGAGGGCGCTCCTGACCCGCGCGATGACGCGACCATGGTGGTGCATGTCCTCGCCCACAATCTCGACGACGATCCAGCCGTGCTCGCGAAGGCGAGCGCGCCGTGCCGCGTCCTTCGCCCGCTGTTCCATCGGCGCATGGACCTCGCCGTCGTACTCGACGATGACGCGCTCCCGACGGAACACCAGATCGCCCCGCGCCAGGAACTCACCGGTGCCGCTGACAATGACCGCGTTCACCTCCGGACGTGGCAGGCGGGCCTGCCGAAGCAGCACACGCAGGTGCGACTCCCGCGGTGACTCAGCACCGGGATCGAGCCAGTCGATGGCCCTCAGGGCGCGCCCACGACCGGGATACCGCCCGCGCCGCAGGGCGAGCGCCCGCAGGTCGTCCTGGCTCACGCAGTGATCGCGCAGGACGACGTCGCCGAGGGCCACGAGAGAGGCGTGGCCGAGCAGGGCGGCCATGTCGACGTAGGTCCGGGCAGGGGACGTGATGCGCATGCCCCCGAGCGAACCCCGCTCGGCCGGGGTCAGGTCAGTGTGATGCGTGGTGATGTCGCGACGTCGCGGACGCGGAACATCGCGAGGCGTCGAGACGTGGATTTCGGACGACTGCTGCAGATGCCACGGCAGGGGCAGGCCCAGTGCTTGGGCTGCGCTGATGTGCGACAGGACGCTGTCGGGCGAGAGCGGGAG
>JBIIJX010000012.1:0-24716 GCA_044233495.1 Candidatus Nanopelagicales bacterium | reverse complement strand
GGCTCTTCGCCACGCTGGCCGGCAGGCGCACGCCCCGGCTCGTGGCGATGAAGGCCTGACTCCTCAGCTGCTCGTAGGTCAGGCCGGGGAGACCGGCCTTGGTCGCATGGTGCGGATCCGCTGAGTTCCCGCTCGTGTCGTCTCGCACCCGTGCACCTTGCGCGGTGCGCCCCGCTCTCGTCCGCGTCCCGGGGCCACCTGTGGACGCGTTACCCGCGTGTGCATCCCCCGTTGCTGCGTCAGTAGGTGGGGACCGGAGCCCGCTGGAACCCCACCTACTGACGCAGCAGCGGGCTACAGCAGGCCCATCCGGCCCGCGGCCTCACGCAGCTCGTCGCGCACGCTCGGCTGCGCCGCCTGCTCGATGATGTTGTGCGCCTGCTCCGACTGGCTGCAGCCGAAGCAGCGGGCAAGGCCGTGCTCCGTGGCAACCCAGCTGTGCTGGAAGCTCGTCACCGGTTCCTGCAGCAACGGCACGATCGTCGACACATCGGCCTTGGCGTGCCATGACGGCAAGGCCATGAACGACTGGCCGCCGCTCGAGTGGAGAGCACCGACGATGAAGTCCGTCGAGCCGCCGAAGCCGGAGTAGATGCGGCCCTTGACGCGCGAAGCGTTCGCCTGGTCGAGCAGGTCGACCTGCAGGGCTGCGTTGACGCTGGTCATTCGTGCCTGACGGGCGATCTCGACAGGTGAGTTGGTCTTCTCCGTGCGCAGCATGCGGATGCCCTTGTTGAGGTTGACCCATTCGTAGAGCTCCTGGGATCCGAACAGGAATGAAGCCGTCAGCGGCACATCCGTGTCGAGAGCACCCCGCCGGTGGAGCTCCAGGACCCCATCGCTGAACATCTCCGTCCAGATGCGCATTCCGTGCCGTGAGGTGAGAGAGGCGAGGACTGCGTCCGGCACGGCGCCGATTCCGAGTTGCAGCGTCGAGGCGTCCTCGACACGAGCGGCGATGAGCTCGCCTATGCGGCGGGCGGTATCGCCGATGACTCCGGGCGCATGCGTCGGCAGGGGCGCATCGACCTCGACGAGGAAGTCGATCTCGTGTTCGTAGATCTGAGCGTCGCCGTAGGTGTAGGGCATGTTCGGGTTCGCCTGCGCGATGACGAGTCCCCCTCGCCGGCGCACCGCCTCGATCGCGGCCGGCAGGACGTTCACCTCCGTGCCGAGGCTGACGGTGTCGTGCCGCTGCACCGAGGTGTGGATCAGGACGACGTCGGGTGCGTAGTGATCCCGGTACAGCACAGGCACCAGGCTGAGGCGGCACGGGATGTAGTGCAGGCGTGGGTGGTGCCGCATTGCCGGCCCCACGAACGCGGTCTCGTACACCACCCCGTCGCGATCGGGAATCGGCCGCTGCGCGTTGAGCATGTGGAGGCGGTACCGAGGCACAACAGAGTCGAGGGCGTCGAGGATGACGGTCGGTGTGGCCACGTTGCCCGAGACGATCACGCGCGGGTTGTCCGGGAGATCCCCCAGGGCACTGGCGAGCTGCTCGACTGTGACGACTCTCATGGCGTCATCCTGTCATCGGGCCAGTCCGCGACACCGGTTGAGCAGGTGGGCACTGTGTCAGACTGGGGGCCATGGAGCAGATCCGCTGGTCCGACGTCACCGTCTACGTCGCGGGCCATAACGGCCTCGTCGGTTCGGCCATAGTCCGAGCCCTGGAGGCAGCCGGTGTCGGCAGGGTCGTCGGCTGGCGGTCGGGTGAACTCGACCTGCGCGACCGTGAGGCGACGATGACGGCCATCGCGGAGGCCAAGCCCGACGTCGTCATCGACGCCGCAGCCAAGGTCGGCGGGATCATGGCCAACTCGACGTACCCGGTCGAGTTTCTCAAGGACAACATCCTCATCCAGACGAACATCATGGATGCGGCGCACGCCATCGACATCGATCGCCTGCTGTTCCTCGGCTCCTCCTGCATCTACCCGCGCCACGCGACGCAGCCGATCCGAGAGTCGTCGCTGATGACGGGTCCGCTCGAGCCGACCAACCAGGCCTACGCGATGGCCAAGATCTCCGGCATCTACTACATCGAAGCCCATCGGGAGCAGTACGGGCGCCACTGGATCTCGGCCATGCCGACGAACCTCTACGGCCCGAAGGACAACTTCGACCTCGAGACCTCGCACGTGCTGCCTGCGTTCATCCGCCGCTTCCACGAGGCCAAGACGAGCGGGGCCTCGACCGTCACGGTGTGGGGCACGGGAGCACCGCGACGGGAGTTCCTGCACGTGGACGACCTCGCGCAGGCCTGCCTGATGCTGCTGAACACCTACGACTCGCACGAGACGATCAACGTGGGCTGGGGCGAGGATCTCCCGATCAAGGAGCTCGCGGAGACGGTCGCGGATGTTGTCGGGTTCGAGGGCGAGATCACCTGGGACACCGCCAAGCCAGACGGCATGCCCCGCAAGCTGCTCGACACGAGCCGCATCAACGCCCTCGGCTGGAAGCCCACGATCACCCTGCGAGACGGCCTGGCGAGCACGTACGAGTGGTACGTCGAGAACGTGGCCTGAGATGGACGACGACGCCGATCTCGCCGAGCCCGTTCAGGCGCTGCTGCCGGGGCGCAAGGCCATGATCGTGCGACTCACCTGCAAGTCCGGGATGCGCCCGCTGCTGCTCGACGCGCTCAACACCTACGCCGACGGTCTCGCCGAGGAGCCCGGCACCGAGGTGTTCATGCTCTCGCTCGATCCGGAGAACGAGGATCTCGTCTGGCTCACCGAGGTCTTCAAGGACGACGACGCGGAGAACGATCACCGGGCCTCACAGGGCTTCGCGACCATGATCGCCGAGCTCAACAATCTCTTGGAGGAGCCTCCTGCGGTGCTGCGCATGGAGCCCCTGAGGCTGGTCATGCAGGAGACCCTGCTCGAGGAGGACTGGGCGTTCTGACGGGGCGCTCGTCACAGAGCGTGAGTCACCCGTCGAGAGGAGTCCGGCGCCGTCCACGGCCATCACACGTCGAGGTCGAGGATCTCGGCGATGTCGCGCCGGAGGGCCTCACCGTCGATTCGCGGAGCACCCCTCCACCGCTCGACCAAGGCGTGAGCCGTCAGGCGAGGTGTGGGAAGGGGGAGAGCCGGGCGACGGGACGCCCGTCTCGAGTGATCGTCACCGTTTCGCCTCGCTCCACGCGGTCCAGAATCTGGCCGCCGGAGTCGCGGAGTTCCCACACGCTTACGTCCTCCATGACGGCAGTGTCTCACCGGTGAGACACCGAAAGGGTGGTGGACAACCCACCTCAGCTGAACGGCGGCCGCTCGTCCAGCCGCAGGCTGAGCCGACCCGACGCCCGCCACAGGCGTGCGACGGTGTCCTTGTCCTCCTCCGTCACGAGGTTGCCCATGACCCGCAGGGCGACCGTCATGAGGATCCGAGAGCGCATGCCGATCGGCCCCAGAGTCGGCAGCAGACCGGGGACGGTCAGGTATCCCGCGAGCCGGCGGGCGATCGAGAACGCGGTGCCGTACTGCCGGCGGAGGATGGGCGCCCACTGGCGCGTGTAGTCCATCGACACATTCGGGATCGTCTCTGCGAGCAGTTGCGCGGCGAGATGGCCCGTCTCCAGGCCGTAATCGATGCCCTCGCCGTTGAGCGGATTGACGCAACCGGCGGCGTCACCCACGAGCAGCCAGTTCGCACCTGCGACCCCGCTGACCGCACCGCCCATCGGCAGCAGCGCCGACCATGGATCGCGCACCTCGCCGGACAGCCGCCAGCCGTCTCGCTGCTGGTCGGCGTAGTGGCCGAGCAACTGGCGCAGGTTCACATCCGCGGGGTGCTTGTCGGTCGCCAGGGTGCCGACCCCGACGTTGACCTGACCGTCGCCCAGCGGGAACACCCACCCGTAGCCGGAGAGCAGCTCGCCCTCGGTGCCGCGCAGCTCCAGATGGGACGAGATCCACGGGTCGTCACTGCGCTCGGAGTCGATGTACCCACGTGCCGCAACCCCGTATGCGGTGCCGCGATGCCACTCGCGACCGAGTCGACGGCCGAGTTGCGATCGGGCTCCGTCCGCGACGACGAGCCGCTTGCAGGTGATCGTGCGCTTCGTCGCGGTGCGTCCGGAGCCGGACGAGAACTCCACTGCGGCCACGCGGGTTCCGTCCATGACGACGTCGGTGGCCCGATGGCCCTCCACAGCCACGGCACCGGAGTCGAGGGCGACCTGGCGGATGGCGTCATCGAGGACGACGCGTGGGGCGGCACCTCCGTTGCGCGGCAGCGAGCCGCCGGGCCAGGGCAGGTAGAGCTCCTGTCCGAAGCCGGCGGCACGCAGGCCCCAGTTGCGGGCCCGGCCCTCGAGCCACGGGGACAGCCCGAGGGCGTCCATCTCGGCGATCGCGCGGGGCGTGAGGCCGTCGCCGCAGGGCTTGTCGCGGGGAAAGGTCTCGGCGTCGACGAGCATGACGTCGAGCCCGTGGCGCGCCGCCCACGCGGCGGTGGCGGATCCGGCAGGGCCGGCCCCGACGATGAGGACGTCGGTGCTCAGGGTGTCAGGGCTGGCGGTCATGGCCCCGTCATTCTTGCCGAGGAACGGCTACCGGGCGAATCGCGGCGTGGTGAGCAGTCCCTGGGCGATCGAGACGCCGATGATGACGATCAGGGCTCCTACAGGCTGGTTCCACGTGATGTCCTCGCTGAGGAACAGCGCGCCGGAGATCACGGCGACGACGGTGATGGCGAACGTCACCGTGCTGGCTGTGGTGGCATCGGACCTGCTGATCACCCGGAAGTTGAGGATGTAGGCGACGCCACTGCCCAGGATGCCGAGCGCGAGCATCGCAAGTGCGACCCGCCATGTGATGGGGTCGTGGGAGTAGCCCGTGACGAGCACGACCGGCGTGATCTGGATCGTGGCCATGACCATCAGCCCGGTCGAGAGAGCTAGCGGAGCCACGGCGTCGGAGCGGCCCGTCGCAAGGTGTCGGCGCGTGTAGGGGTAGGCGATGCCGTAGCCGATCACCGCAACCACGCACGCGCCGACACCCAGCAGCGTGCCGCCTCCCAGACCCTGCCACACGCCAACGACGACGAGCACGCCCAGGAAGCCGACGAGCAGGCCGATGACACGCTGACGTGTGGGCTTCTCCTCCGGGAATGCCACGAGGATCGCCGCGAGAGTGGTCAGGGGAGTCGCACCGTTGATGATCCCGGCAAGTGCCGACGAGATGTACTGCTCGCTGAAGGCGAAGAGGAACCACGAGAGCGATGCCATCGGGATCGCGATGATGAAGATCCCCTTCCAATGGCGCCGCTCCGGGAATGCCGTTCGCGTGAACGCGCTGACAAGAATCATCGTGACCATGCCGAGCAGCAGTCGGGTGAACACCACCCCGGCCGGCGTCAGCGACTCCAGGCCGATCATCACGAAGAAGAACGAGTTGCCCCAGATGAGGGCGAGCAGGAGGTACGCGGGGAGCCAGCTGCGCGCAGGTGCGGAGGTCGTCACCCGAGTTCGCTCTGCAGCAGCGAGGCCTTGACCTGCAGGCCCCATCGGTAGCCGGCAAGGCTGCCGTCACTGCGCACCACGCGGTGGCACGGGATTGCGAGCGCGACCTGGTTCGTCGCGCATGCCCGGGCCACCGCGCGCACCGACGACGGGCTGCCGATCGACTCCGCGACCTGCGTGTAGGTACGGGTCTGTCCCGCCGGGATCTCGCGCAGGGCATCCCATACCCGCGCCTGGAACGCCGTTCCGCGCACGTCGATCGGCAGCTCCGGTGCCGGACGGCCATCCGCCAGCAGTCGCAGTGCCGTCATGACGTCGGTCATGGCCGCATCGTCGCGCACGAGATCGGCGTGCAAGAACTCAGTCGTCATCTCCTCGACGAGTGCGGCCTCCGAGCCGATCCGCACAGAGGCCAGCCCTCGTGGGCTCGCGACGGCGAGGATCGTCCCGACGGATGACTCCTCGACCGACCACAGCAGCGGGACGCCCGCGCCTCCGGTCATGTAGTCGGAGGGCGTCATGCCCAGGCGCCGTGCCGTCTCCTCGTAGAAGGCGCGGACGGATCCGTACCCGGCATCGAAGATGGAGTCCAGGACGGAGCCGCTGGACCGCAGCGATGCCCGTGAGCGCTCCGTGCGCACGGCCTGTCCGAACTGCCGAGGCGAGATTCCGAGGACGTCCGCGAAGTCGCGCTGGAGCTGACGCGTGGTGCAGCCGAGCTCGTCGGCGAGCACCGTCACACTGATTGGGCCTCCCGCGGCGCTCATACGCGCGCACGCGAGTTCGACGCGCTCGGCGGAGGTGGTCACCGACGAAGGCTAGGACGTGCGCGGGCAGTGATTCACTCCGGTTCGCGACACCGACACCAACACAGAGGTCCTGTCCCTGCGCCCCACATCCCATGTGCGCTGCCGAAACAGCAGGAGGCACCGCCCGTCACATCGGCGGGCTGGTGATCACCCTTCCCGGCCCGGCCTGAAGAGCGAGCTCGAGTGCCTCCGCGGACCGGCTCAGGACGGAGTCCGCGGACTCACCCCAGCTGACCAGGGTGATCCCGGCAGCCAGCGGCTCCAGCACATCACCGTCGGGCAGGGCGATCGGCTCGGACATGACGTCCTGCACGCGTGCCAGCACCTCTACCGAGTCCCGAAGGTCACGCACACCGCGCAGGACCATCAGCACACGGGTTGCGTCGAGCCGCGCGACTCGGTCGCCGGACCGCAGGGAGTCGGATATCCGGCCCATGACGACCTCGACCACTTCCTCACTCGCCAGTCGGCCATGCGTCCGCGTCACCTCGGGTAGCTGCGTCAGCTCGCACGTCACGACTGCCGTCTCCGTGCCGCTTCGGGGGGTCGCCGTCAGCAGCCACGCCACCTCGTGCAGCAGCTGCTCACGATCGGTGAGGACTCCGTTCTGGTGCGGCATGACGAAGACGGGACTGAGTCCGCGCATGTCGCGGAACTGAACGACCCAGCCCTCGGCGCAGGGAGTCGCAAGGGCGGCGACCCAGCACCCCTGACCCTGCGCGTCTCGCAGGCGCAGCCAGTGCGGACCCGTCGCCTGGTCGGACAGCAGGGCGCCCAGCAGCCGCGCATCGTCGGGCACCAGCGCTCCGGAGAGCGGCAGCCCGACCGGATGGATGTCATCGGACCACCAGGTGACCCTGCCATCGGCCGCGACGACGGCGAGCACGTCACCGGCCTGCTGCGACAACGAGGCCAGATCGACCTCGGTGAGCGGACTCTGCCCAACGATCATGACCCCTCCGGTCCCGTGCAGGGTGCGGTCGCGCACTCCACGATCACGTTAGGCTCCCGCCTGCGCGGAAGTCTCACGATGACCGGTCAGATTTGCCTCGGGCGCATCACGTGTGACGGACCTGAGCGGCTCCGGTCACGTCGAATGACAGCAAGGCGATCCCGGTGTCGTCGAGGGGCACTCGATCGGTGCCGTCCGTACCGAGTGTGACGTGGATCTTCTGCGTCGACCACTTCGTGATGTCGACCAGCAGCTCGGCGATCTCCGCGTCCGTGAACTGCGCGCGCACCTGCGCCACGAGGGAGTCGGAGATGTGCGCGGGCAACCAGATGACGGCGTCGACCAGCCTGAGGGCGACCTTGTGTCGTTCGCTCAGGTCACTGGTCTCGTAGTGGTCGATCTGCGCGGTGACGTCGTCTGTCGCTCCTTCAGCGCGTGCCTCGTCGTACCGCAGCGACTGGCAGATGCGGCAGTCGTGCTGCCGCGCGCACCGCAGACGCACGAGTTCCGTCGTGACCGCATCCAGGAGCCACGATCGGACGACAGCATCCTGGTAGGCGGCGAGCAGAGCCACCAGTTCACCGTCGCGGCCGGCCGGGCGGCCATCCGCGCCCACCGGGACCCGAGTCGCACGCGTCATCCCATTCCTCCGAGCAGCCGGGCTGACGCCAGACGCAGGCGCGTGCGGGCTTCGATCGCGTAGGAGGCCATGACGAGATCGGCGAATTCACCCTCGGGGAAGAATGAGGCCGCGTGCTGCACGGTCGCGTCATCGAGTCCGGCGACGTCGATGAGCATCTGGTCGATCACCGAGCACACAGCCCGCTCGCGATCCGTTGCCACCTCGCATTGCGTCGGTGCATCCTCAAGAGCAATGGCGATGCGGTCGGCCACCAGCGCCAGAAGGGAGGGGTCGACGATCTCGTGCGCACGCGAGATGGTGGCATCGAGCAGGGTGAGGGGCTCTGGCTGGAGGTCCCGCAGGGTCACGATGCGCAGGGTAACTGCCATGATGCGCGCGTGCCACGACATGACGTGATCCTCATCGACCTCGACGGGACGATCACCGACTCGATTCCGGGGATCTTCCGATGTCTGCGTGAGGCACTGCCGACTCTCGACATGCAGGCGCTCACGGATGAGGAGCTCCAGACCTGGCTCGGCCCGCCGCTACGCGTGACGCTGCTGGAGAGGTACGGGCGATCCGAGGAGGATCTCGACCGGTTCGTGCAGGAGTATCGCGCCCACTACTTCGGTGGGGGAGAGTATGAGTTCACCGTCTTTCCCGGCATGGACGAACTGATCGCAGACATTGCGTCAACCGACTCCGCGTTAGTCCTGGCGACGGCCAAGCCGATCGAGTCGGCGACGAGGGTGCTGCAACGCGCCGGGCTCATCGACTACTTCGACGTCATCAGCGGCACGGAGCTTGACCTCATGCGCCAGGACAAGCCGAGCATCATCGCGCACGGCATCACCGAACTGGGGCGCAGCGTGCACGACGTGGACGCGGTGATGATCGGTGACCGCAAGGAGGACGTGCTCGGGGCCAAGCACCACGGGTTCACGAGCGTGGGGGTTGCGTGGGGCTACGCCGATCCGGGGGAACTCGAGGCGGCGCGCCCGGACCACATCGTCGCGTCGGCCAGCGACCTCCGCGGCGTCCTCGGGCTGTAGACCCGGGCCACCGGGCCACCGAGCCACCGGCCCCGACTAGTGCCCTACGCGGCGCACGCCCTAGACTCGACCCGCTTTGCTAGGCAACTCGCGCGAGTGGCGGAATAGGCAGACGCGCTGGCTTCAGGTGCCAGTGCCCGAAAGGGTGTGGGGGTTCAACTCCCCCCTCGCGCACCAACGCAGAAGGCTCCCGCCTCACATCTGAGTGAGGGGGAGCCTTCTGGGTTGCTGGTGGCGTCGTCGGTGGACTTCGCTTAGCCCAGGATCCATCGTGATTGAGACGTGCTGTAGACGAGGGTGCGCGTGCACACTGCACCACCAAGACCCCCGTTCATCCACTGTGCCCAGGATTCACCCCAGCCCCCGCTGGCAACTCCGGCCCAATTGAGCGAGGCCGGCGCAGCCTCCGCACACGTGCCAACGATGGGCCTTCCCAATTGCTGGGTGACCGGCAGCGGAGCAGAACCCTCCGCAGCAGATGGACTGCCGGCAAACGTCCCGCTCGTCATGATGGTGCCGCTCCAACTCACTGCCGCGAAGAGGCCTTGTGCGTAGGTGACGGAGCTCCAGTCGTCATTCGATGCCGCGCTTTGAGCCGTCCACGTGATTCCATCGGGACTGGTCATAACCCGAGTCGAACCGGAATTGGCAACAGCGACAAACTTGCCTTCTCCGTAGGTGACGGACATCCACGTGCTATCCGACGCGGCCGTGCGTTCAGTCCACGTCACGCCATCGGGACTTGTCAGGACCGACTTAGTCGTTGGCGCGGTGCTACTTGTCCCCACAATCACAAGCAGCCCGTTGCCACCAGTGACAGCATTCCAGCTCTTTCCAGGTGGGACGGTACGCAACGTCCACGCGACGCCATCGGAACTGGTCATGACGGTGCCGTCCCAACTCACTGCCGTGAAGAGACCGTTCGCATAGGTTACGGCGCTCCAGTCGTCATTCGATGCCGCGCTTTGAGCCGTCCACGTGATGCCGTCCGGACTCGTCATTACCTGTTGAGCACCTGAATAGGCCACTGCCACGAAAACACCGTTGCCGTAGGCGATACCAAACCACGCACTCGCAGTCGCAGCAGTACGTGACGTCCAAGTGACTCCATCACTGCTCGTCATCACCTGAGCTGTGCCTCCAGGGCCCTCACTCACCGCCACGAAGAGCCCGTTTCCAAACGCTACAGAGCTCCAGAACCCACTGTTGGCCGCTGATCGAGCGGTCCACGTGACGCCATCAGGACTCGTCATAACCTGACCTGGACCCGAGTTTGTTGAACTCACCGCCACGAAGACACCGTTGCCAAATGCGACTGAAGTCCATGTGTTGGCTGCCGGAGCAGACTGCAACTGCCAAGTCTCGCCAGTGGAGGCAGCGTGAGCGATGGCAGGGGTCAAGAATGAAGGGAGCACCGCTCCGCAGGCGACAAGAGCGCGAGCAACTCGTTGGATCATGAGGCCCCCTCGCTGAACGTGCCTGACTTGTCGTCTTACCGAGCCTAGATTCGAAAGGCTTGCCTGTTTTCGCAATCGGGCATACTCGATAAGAGTCGATGCAATTCCGGAATGTAGCGATTTGGGACTTTGATTCCGGATGCAGCATGACCGTCTCACCGCGGCGATGGTCATCTGCGAGCTCTGGCGCCTTGCCCCTCAAATCGAGCTGATTCGGTCGTGTACTCGAAAGGGTGTGGGGGTTCAACTCCCCCCTCGCGCACCAAAGCGAAAGGCCCCCACCTCAAAGAGCCTGAGGCGGGGGCATTCGACATCTAGCGGCGGTGAATCCTTCGCGCTGGTACGCGACCTGTGGGACCACCCGCATCGCTCGAACTGGAAGGCGGGTGCAGGCGGACCCGCCCTTCACAATGTCCACCGCCGCCCGGATGGCTCAACGTTTGTGGCCATGACAGGTTCGGGTGTCTACCGCTCCCAAGACGGCATGACCGACTGGGAACCGGCGAACCGAGGCATCAGTGCCGTGTTCATGCCGGACGAGGATCCGGAGTACGGGCAGTGCGTGCACCGCCTCGCCGTCGACTCCGCGGATCCGACCCGTCTGTATGTGCAGAATCATGGAGGCGTCTTCCGCTCCATCGACTCCGGGGACTCGTTGGTCGAGATCTCTGCTGGTCTTCCGGAGAGCGAGTTCGGCTTCGTCGTGCTCGCGCACCTGGCCCGTGGCGGCACCGTCTGGGTGATCCCCATCCGGGCCGAGACCATGCTGCCGGCGAACGATGAGTTGCGCGTCTGGCGCAGCGATGACGCAGGTGATACCTGGGTAGCCCAGGGATCGGGTCTGCCGGACGACTTCTACGCCGCGGCGCTGCGTGATGCTGCCCACGTCGTGCCGTACGGCAGCGACACCGCGCTTGCATTCGGAACGCGCAATGGCCACGTCTACATCAGTCTCGATGGAGGCCACACCTTCACGGAGGTAGCTCGTGATCTACCGGATGTGCTGTCCCTGCGGATCTGGCCGGCGTGATCGTCAGGGTGATCCTGCCGGGCGCGCTCACCGATTTCGCAGGAGGTCAGCGCGAACTGAATGTTGAACACCCGGAGCCCTGCACCGTCGCTGACGTCGTGGGGTCCCTTGCCGTGACTCACCCCGCACTGGCACGTCGCATCGTTGACGAAACAGGGCAGCTGCGACGTTTCGTCAACATCTACGTGGGTCTCGACGAGTGCCGTCGCATCGGAGGACTGGCCGCTGTCGTTCCCTCGGGATGCGACGTCCACGTCATCGGCTCTATCGCCGGCGGGTGAGAACAGACAGGCGTGCAGTGCAGCCCCCGGGCCAACTCCGGCACTGGGAAGGCCTGGCCCGCACCTCAGCGCATCAGTCGACACTGCCCGGCGGCACGATCCACGCCACCGGCTGACCTGTCACGGATGCGATCAGATCGAAGTCATGGTCGTAGTGCAGGACGATGACATTCAGGCGAGCAGCGGACGCGGCGATGAGGAGGTCGGGGAGTTTGCGGCCCCGCAGCCCACGGTCAGCAAGGTCTCGCTGCATGATCAATGCATCCCGGTGATCCTCATCGTCAACCTCCAGGATCGTGAAGACACCGAGAGCCATCTGGATCTCCCGCCACTCGCTGCCCGATCGTGCGCTGAAGCCGAGTTCCAGGCAGGACAGGCGGCTGACCCGAGGTGTGCCGTCGGCAAGGAGTCTGCTGACGGCGTCTCGTACCGTCGGCTCGCGAAGCCGCGTCAGGACACTGGTGTCGAGGAGATGACCTAGCGCCATGCGCGGTCTCGGTCGGCGTCCGTGACGTCGAGATCCGCGAGCCGGTCGAGGGCCTGGTCGATGGCACCCTGCCGGCCCGGCGTCGCAGCAGCCTCGAACAGTGCTCGGTTGACGGTGTCCTTGATGGTGCGCGTACCCAGGGCCGCACGAGCGGCCGATAGGGCCTCCTCGTCGAGATCGACCAGATGCTTCATGCGAGATATATTACGACACATTGATATATACCTTGTCGGCTCTCGGCCTCGGCCTTGTTCGGGCGACCGTACGGTCTCCAACGTGGGCATGGTGAGAACCCCAGCAACTGGGGACGAGAGGCCAGATCGCGCGTACCTGTGGAGGCCCGTGATGCACACCTCTGGGCAGGTGCCTGGCGGGATCGACCCGAACGGGCCGGCTGCGCCTCACGGTCTCCACGGGAGACGGTAGCTACTCTCTCGTGCGGGGGATCAGATACCGCCGGGGATCCTGACAGGGGGCGCGCACGTGGAACTCCCAGCCAAGGCCCACCGAGGTGAGATCCGCAACGCCTCGCCAGCCCAGCAGCACGACGCGCGCCGACTGCAGACCCTGAGCGCGGAACTCGCCGGCCGTAGCGACATCGACTGGACGATTCACAGCCACGTCACCCTGAGCCGACTGGGGCTCAGTCGGATCCTCTACTACGACCATGTGTACCGGCACGTGCTGGATGTTCCCGGCGTCATCCTCGAGTTCGGTGTGCAGTGGGGTGCGTCCCTGTCACTGCTGACCAACCTTCGAGGCATGCACGAGCCGTACAACCTTTACCGGCGGATCATCGGCTTCGACACCTTCGAGGGCTTTCCCTCCGTGGGCCCAGAGGATGGCGTGGCACCTGCCCTAGGTGACTACTCCGTTCCCCCGGAACACGTTGAGTTGCTCGAGGAGGTCCTCGACATCCATGAATCCGCCAGCCCAATCAGCCATGTGCGCAAGCACGAGCTCGTGGTCGGGGACGTCGTCCAGACTCTCCCGGTCTGGCTAACGGACAACCCGCAGGCCGTCGTGGCCATGGCTATCTTCGACCTCGACCTGTACGAGCCGACGCGCGAGGCGCTGCAACTGATCATTCCTCGGCTGACGCGCGGTTCCGTCCTGGTCTTCGACGAGCTGAACTCCCGGGACTTTCCCGGCGAGACCCTCGCGCTGCAAGAGGTGCTCGGACTCGATCGTCTGCGGCTTCACCAATACTCGCATCAGCCTCGCTGCGCTTGGGGCATCTGGGGAGACTGACGAGGCTCTGCGCCGGCCCAGCCAGGTGGACGGTGGCCAGTGCAGACGCAGTACCGCGCGAACCTACGCGGCGCAGAGCGTGGCGAGCACTGCGAGGTCCGGGTCGCCGGACGGGTCGACGTCGACTCCACTCAGCAGCTTCGTCACGGTGCCATGAGCATCCGCCTCGGCCCATCCCGCGCGATGTGACAGACCCAGGTGTGGGATGCCCGGCAGCAGAACGGCACCGGAGGCAGCACCGGCGCTCTCCGGGGTGGAGGGGATCGTCTCGCCCGGCGGATGCAGCACGAACATCGCCCGAGGTTGCGGGTGGGCGAAGGCCCCCGGCTGCAGGCGATCGTCGCCGATGACGGAGCCGGCGATCGTCACCAGTCCGACCGTGCCCGGATGCGGGTCATCCGGCAGATCCGTCGTGGCACGGAAGACGGACGTGGTGGGCAGGAAGCCCGGATGAGCCGCGAACTGCACGGCGAGTGCGAGGAACTGCGTCCACTCGCGTGTGGTGTCCGGCCAGCGACCTCCCATGAGGAAGCCAGCCAGTGATCCGTCCTTGCGCTGGAAGGGCCAGACCTCGATACGCGACACCTGCACCTCCGATGTGCTGTCGACGACAGGTGCACATCACTGTGCGTCAGGAGTCCGCTGGCACACAAGACCCTTCGAGTGCTAACGCTGCACCGACACTTCGCGGCCCTTCCAGCGCAGGGCACCCTCACGATGACGGATCATCGATCGCACGGTCAGCGCCGCGAAGGCTGCTGCTGATGTAGGCATGGCGAAGGCATCCGGCCAGACGCGCTCCTGGGTCATGCGTGCCACTGCTGCACGTCCGGCGACACCTGCGAGGTAGCCCGCCATCCCCCAGCGTCGGGTCGAAGGCTCCCGCGTGGTCACGGCGATGACCGGCGGCGCCACGTAGATGCCCACCATCGCGGTGGCCATGGCGATGGCGCGCGCGGATGATCCGAAGACCGACCACAGGGACTTCTCGTACCCCGCGACCACTTCCTGCGTCGAGGAGTACATCCGGCAGCGCGCGAGGAATCCGCCGTTCACCGGCCCACCGCGATGCCCATGGCGCTTGAGGTTGCGAAGCACCTCGACGTCCTCGACCACGAAGTGGGCGACGGGCCGGTGGCCACCCGCCGCACGATAGGCCTGGGCGTCGATGACGAGGAACTGGCCGATGGCTGCCGACCACATCGGATGCGTGGTGTCTGACAGCGGCATCGGGAGCGTCGCGATCCACGACCACGAGACCATCGGCTGCGTCAGCCGCTCGAGCCAGCTGTGTGCGTCCTGCGCGGGATACGGCGAGACGAGGGACTGGCCGCGTGAGCGAAGCTCCGTCACGGCCGCTGCGACCGCCCCCGGCTCGAGAACGACGTCGGCGTCGAGGAAGACGAGGACGTCTCCGGTGGCCGCACGGCCGAGACGCTCGCAGGCCCAGGGCTTGCCGAGCCAGCCCGACGGCAGCGGATCGTGGCCACCCATGATGACGCGAACACGAGGATCGTCCGCAACGATGGTGCGGACGAGGTCACCGGTGCCGTCATGGGAGCCGTCGTCGAGGACGACGATCTCGACGTCGTCGAGGCCCACCTGGGCGAGGACGGACTCCACGCAAGGCCTGAGCCGATGAGCCTCATTGCGCATCGGGATCAGGATCGAGACGCGCTCCCGCACACGCACCGACGGGTCCGGCCGGGGCGAGCGCACCATCGCGAGGTTGACGATCGTGTGGGCGAGCAGCGCCAGCGACGCGCCCGCCCCGGCCTGGGCGAGCACCTTCGTCGCGCGCACGCGTCCCACGAGCGCTGGAGATTAGTGGACGACGGGTGCGCGCGGGCGGTGTTAGCGTCACGGGAGCCGGACTGAAGCGAAGGAGCCCCCATGACCGACCGTCCCACCGCCCCGGGCCATGACGCCGACCCGGCACTGGCCGCGCCTACCGTCGTGAAGATCAACGCGATCCGCGTGCCGCCGGCCGCCGGGCCCGAGCTCGAGCGGCGCTTTTCCCAGCGGGCCGGGGCCATCGACGGCTCGCCGGGCTTCCTGGGCTTCCAGCTGCTGCGCCCGACCGCGGGCGAGGACCGCTACTTCGTCGTCACCCAATGGGTGGACGAGGAGTCCTTCGTGGCCTGGCGCGACGGCCAGGGGCGCGCCGCCCATTCCGGGGAGCGAGCCGATCCGGTCTCGACCGGGGCCGACCTGCTGGAGTTCGAGGTCGTCATGGACGTCACGCCAGAGCGCTAGATCCGCACCGGAACGGTCCAGCCCGCGCTTGCGTCCCACGGCCACCTACCCGACAGGATGACCCCATGACCCTTCGCCGCGCCCTCGCTGCTGCCTGCCTCCTCCCCGTCCTCGCCATCGCCATGGCAGCACCCGTCCAGGCAGCGTCCGGCGGTCCCGCCGGCGGACGCATCGTCGGAGAGTGGACGACGGCGACGGACGGCGTCGCGCAGACCGTCACCTTCACCCGTGACGGGAAGATCAACGGCGACGGCGGCTGCAACCGGTTCCTCGGCGAGTACTCCGTCGACGGGTCGTCCATCGACATCGGCCAGCTGGCCACGACCCTGATGTACTGCGAGGGCGTGATGGACGCGGAGCGAGCACTGCTGAAGGCCCTGGAGAAGTCCGCGTCCTACAGCGTGCAAGGCGCGAAGCTGACCCTCTTCGGCCCGAAGGGCAAGGCGACCGTCCGGCTCACTGCCGCCTGACGCGCACCGAGCCCATCAGGTGCTGCACATCCCGCCGTCGCAGCAGGGTTGGATGTAGTAGCAGGTCGGGCAGAAGTCCTTGCCTCCGCGACGCTGCAGGTCCGTCGTCTCGCACGCCGGGCACGGCCCCGGATCTCCCATCATGGACGTCAGTATCGGGCAGGCGCCCCTGTCGTCCGTGGATGACGCGCATAGACTCACGCGACGCGCACCACTTCCTGAGAGGCACCCATGGCGGACCTGAACAACCACCACAGCGACACGATCACCGCGATTTTCCAGCACCCCACCAGCCACAACATTCGCTGGCACGACACCCTCTCCCTGCTCGAGGCGGTAGGCACCGTCGAGGAGAAGCACGACGGCAAGTTCCGCGTGACGATCGGTCAGGAGACCGAGGTCTTCTCCCGCCCGCACGACAAGGACATCGACGAGCAGATGATCATCGACCTGCGACGCATGCTCAAGCACGCCGGCTTCGAGCCCGCCGCCCCGGGCAAGGAGGACTGACCATGGCTGCTCACGACATCACCGACGCGGTCGACCTGAACGGAAGGCTCGCGATCGCCGCGGTGGACTTCCACGCCACGCGCATCTACGCCATCGATGCCGCGCCCGGATCTGCGCCGGAGCGGATCGGCGCCTTCGATCCCAAGGGCTTCCGTCACAACGTCTATCACCGCGACGGCAACCCCGACGGCACCTACGAGAACGACAACCCCGTGTACTGGCGCACCATCGGCCATGCGCTCCAGCGCGCTGAGGCTGTTCTCCTACTCGGGCACGGCAAGGGCAAGGCGAACGCCTCGCATCTGCTCGTCGCGTACCTGGAGAAGCACGAGTCCGACGTCGCCGCGAAGATCGTCGCGGAGGTACGCGTCGACATCGACGACATCACCGACGAGCAGCTCTACCGTCTCGGGCAGCAGTACTTCGATGCAGCGCCCGCACGCGATCATGGGGACTCCCAACGCGGAGCCTGATTCGTGACGAAGGGCCCGGATGTCACCACTGGTGATAGCCGGGCCCTTCGTCATGGGAACGTGCTGAGAGAGGACGTGGATCCGTCAGGACGGACCCTGTGTGACATAGAGGTCGTCCTGATACTGCTCGAGAAGTGCCGGCGTCACGCGCTGCATGGTTAGGGCCGTGCGCGTCTTGTCCTTGGCGATGACCCACGCTTCCGGGGCCTTTGTGGCTGACGCCCCGGAGTAGTCGACCAGGATCTCGCCACCAGCAGGGACAGGGACTTCGATGGCGACCCAGCCGACCTCGCCGCTGTCGTTGATACCGGTCACCTGCACGTTCCAGTCCAGTGCGCGCTTCGCCGTGCTGCTGTAGCGGACCTGCTGTGCAGCCTTGTTCCATTCCTGACCTGCAATGACCTCCTTGGGCAGCAGGAGCGGATGCCCATTGACGTCATAGCTCGTGGTGCGGCCGTCGTACAACTGCTGGATCCGCGGGCTCGACACCTGGTCCGACTGGAAGACAGCCTTGTCCTTATCGACGCCGAAGACCATGAAGGTGTTCGATGAGAGTTCGTCGATGAGCAGGTACTCCGAGGCACCGTTGCTCAAGGCGTAGATCTCCATCGGCTGCGGTGTGGCAAGTTTGCCGGTGTTGACAGCGACGAGGAAGTCGACGCCCGGATAGACGATGAACACCGGGACACTGATGTTCTCCTCAGTCGGAGGATTCAGGGCGGGAAGTGCGCGGTAGCGGTCGGTCGGCAGGGGCTGGCCCTCCGTGTCAAGGAGCACGACCGTGACCTCCGCGGCGTTGGCCGCCGCCAGCGAGCTGAAGGCCACCATCGTCCCCTGATCCTTGCCCCGGCAGACCGGGCACCGCTGTACGTCAAGGGCGCCGTCGAGACCGATGAGGTGCAGGGTCGACGCGTTCGCCGTGCTCCAGGTGTACGTGGGCGAGTTCGGGTTCGTGGCGGAGGTGTAGATGAAGCTGTCGGTGTTCGTGTCGACGGTGACCGCGAGAGCCCGGAACGGGTAGTTGTTGTCGTACACGGCGATGTCGTAGATGCCGTCACCACGATCGAGGACGGCATAGGGCGTGATCGCGTGCCCGCCGACCTGGCCCATCATGGTCAAGACGAACGGAACGGTGCCGTTGGGCAGCGTCTGGATCAGCGTCTGGACGATCTTGGTCGGCGACTGGCCAGCCTGGCCCGCGAAGATCGCTTCCGGTCCGAGGAACTGAGGGATCATCAGGCGGGTGATCGTCTGGACCGCCGGGTTGCCCATCTTGTTGGCGGCATTGATGCCCAGACCCGAGGCTCCGAGCTGGTTGGCGGGAAGCTGCCCGTTGTAGAGGGCGGCAGCGGCAGCAGCCATGCCGAAGCAGTGCCCCGTCAGCCCGAAGGTCTCGACCACCTGGGCCAGCAGTTCGGCGCCCAGGATGAGATCGCACTGGCCCGTCTTCGGGTCGATGGACTTCGCGTCGCGGCAGACGCCATTACCGAAGGAGCGGCGCAGGGCCAGGGAGTTCAGCGGTGCCGGGTCCTCGTACTCACCTTCCTCGAGCTGCTCGAGCGTGATCCGGGTAGGCAGGCCATACACCAGTGCGTTCTGCGCGAAGCTCTCGGCCGTTCCCCAGTTGGGCACGGGGAAGCCGTGCGGGTAGGGCCGGAAGCCGGAGTCGGCCACGATCGTTCCCTGGGGCGCACCGGCGCCGACACTGCCGAAGATGGACTCGTAGAAGGACGGATCCACGATCCAGCCGCCGGGCGGATTTCCCCCACTTGCCAGGTTCGTGTCGGGGCTTGCCGTGGCCGGCAGGGACGCCCCGACCAGCGCAAGGGCCGCCACTAGGGCAACGAGGACGGGACGACGCAGGCGAGGGCTCATGTGCGCAACCTAGCCCTCGCGATCGACCCCGGTTCGCATGCCCATGGGACCATCCCAGGCCGATTCGGACGGCGATTGGCGGAGGGAGCCTCGCGGCGGTGGCGGGATCGAGCACAAGGCGGGCGGCCAGGACCGGAAGAGCACCATCGATCTTGCACTGTTGACCATATTTATGGCGGCGTGCATGTGTGAAGACCACCCTCGTCCTCGATGACGACCTGTACCGCCACGTGAAGGTGACGGCTGCCCAGCGCGGCGTCACCGTGGCCTCGGTGGTGGAGGAAGCCCTTCGCCTGCTGCTCCTGTCCTCGGAAGGCGCCGGAACCCCTGGCAGCGCGCCGCCGCTTCCGACCTGGGATCTCGGGGAGCCACTCGTCGACATCTACGACAACCGCGTCCTTCGCGAGGCCCTGGACGCGGACCGGTACCCGGATGCTCTGCGCTGACATCAACGTCCTCGTCGACCTGGTCAACCGCAGCGCGTCACGTCACGGGCGCGTGCGCGAGTGGTGGAATGCCGTGCTGGAATCTCCCGAGACCGTGCTCGTGCCCGACTTCGTCGCAGCGTCCTTCGTGCGCGTGGTCACTGATCGGCGGAACCTTCCACGCCCCTTGACCGCAGATCACGCGTTCGAATTCCTCGACCGCGTGGCTGAGGCCTCACGCGTCGTGCTCGTGCCCGGATCGAACGCCGCCTGGGTGCGATTCCGGAGTCTGAGCAGCGACCTCGGTCTCACCGGCAACGACGTCCCGGACGCCCGGCTGGCGGCGGTCGCCCTCCACCTGAATGCCACGGTCGTCTCCGCCGACCGTGGCTTCCGCAGGTTTCCTGGGATCCGCGTGATCGACCCTGCCGCCCCGCGCGAGGACTCCCCTTCCTGATCCTGTGCATCCGTGGTGGGGAGGAATCCGTCCGCTAGTCGCTCAAGTACCCCACTGCCGGAACGTCACTGGCGGCGAGGTCGATCATGGGCACGGTCACGACATCGAAGGGCAGCTTCCACGCATCGGGAAAGAAGGAGGGCACGAGCTCGGCCCCGTAGCCCAGGGCGATGTCCCAGTGCAGGTTCGCCATCAACTCGGCACGGCCCATGTGCGGGTTGGCCTCGGCCAGGGTCGCCGCGAATCCCGCCTCCGCTTCGTCGTTGACCTTCTGCATCAAGGGCTCACGCCAGCCGATTCGGACCTGCTCTATGGCGAGGCCTCGACCGAGGGCGTGCTCAGGCCGCAAGTACTCGCGCCACACCACTGCATCGGCCAAGCCGGGACCGACCTTCTCCGACACGGCCTTGAACCAGTTCAGGTTGGCCATGAAGCCATACTCGGTACGCCACTTCGTCGCCGCCACGAAGAGCTCGATCTTGCTGGCATATCTCGAGTACAGCAGGCCTTCCGTCGAGTTCGTCGCCCCCGTGATGCGCACGAGGGTGGCTCCGGCATATCCGTGGGCCGCCACCTCGAGCACCATCGCCGCGAGCAGTGCGTCATGCTCGTCGTTGACAGGGCCGGGCGGATCAAGACGCATGTGAGAGGCCTCAAGGGCAGGAAGCCTGCTCGGCTTGGCGGGACTCGCAAGCGCACGGGCAAGGTGATCGACCTGCGCTGTCAGATTGACCTTCGCCGCCCCTGGGCGTCGGAAGGCGAAGAGCAGGCCGAGTGCAGCCACGAGCGTGTAGACGCCTTGCGCAGCGCGCGACGACGTGACCTTGCGCGCAGGAATGCACCATGCTCCGAGCCATGCCTGGAGATCGGCGGCGATGGCCTCACGCAGCACCGCATCGAAGACCGCCGCAGCGAGCAACTGCCCCGCCACGACCAGCGCATCACTCGGTCGGGCCAGTGACGTGAACGCCCGTTTCCCGCCGGCTGCATCAGCCGCTGAGCCGTCCGATGGCACCATCGCCTCCATCACCCGGACGAGCGCCTCACACAGCTTCGGCCCGGCAGAGTCCTGCCAGACGGCGACACCGAGGTGCGACACCGAGGCATGACGATCATTGACGGCCTTGCTCGAGAGCCCGGCTCGCTTCGCGCAGGCGAGCACTGACAGGGCATCCCATCCGGAGTCGAGGATGACTGCGTAGCCGGCATCGAGCACCTGGCGATCGGTGGCGAAGGCTCGGGCGGATCGGGCGCGGCGCGGGCGAGCAGTGCCCCCCATCGAGCGCTCCGTCATGGCAGCTCCGTCTGTGCCTAGATGTCCCGGGAGCGAACGATACGGAAAAAGGTCCCCGCGTGGGTGATTGACGGGGATTCGGCGTCTCGTGGGCTGCCAGGCCGAGCCGGAGCAAGGCGTGTCAGGCTACGAGGCTGGCCCGATCGCCGCTGCGGTCGGGCCTGCCTCGTGCACGTCGTCACCACTCCCCCCGCCAGGGGTGACGAAGTCGACTGCGAGACACCTGCACTAGCCGGATCAGCGGAGGTACCGGATGGTCACGACAGCCTTGCGGCCGGCCGCTCCGTCCTCCCTTGCCACGCCGTCTCCTCGAGTCACCACGGCGCCCTTGAGCCCGAGTGAACGCAGGTATGCGGCAATCGTCTTCGCCCGCTGGGAGGACAGGGTCTGATTGTTGGACGTGAGGCCGGAGTCCTGCACGTAGCCGAGAACCAGCGTTCGTGTCGCCGACGCGGCCCGGCCCTTCACCAGCTCCTTGAGGGAGGCCTTTGCGGTGCTGGTCAATTCAGCTGACAGGGCGTCGAAGTACACCGTCGCCTTCACGGTGCGCGCCTTACCCGCAACCTTGTCAGCACTCAGCAGGACACCCAGCGAGAGCGAGCGCACCGCACCATCGGGTGCGAGACCGTTCGACTGCAGGGTGTGACGGCCAGGCGGGATGTCCGTCGGCAGGGGCACGGTGCCCTTGAAGTTGCCAGCCGCATCCGTCTTCACCGTTCCCAGGAACCGCGGAGTGGAAAACGTGTAGAGATTGACGTCGCTGTTGGGCAGGAATCCCGTGCCCTCCACAGCAGCGGTGCGATCGGCCTGCAGGATCAACGCACCATCACTGGTCACACCCAACGGCTGCCCATTCGCACCCAGACCGGCGAGCTTCATCGTGAAGCCGTCACCCACCACATCGATGGCTGTCGCATCCTTCGGCGCATCCGGCCTGACCACCACCGTCTGCGGTTCGCCGTTCACCAAGTACACGGAAGCCCCGAGAGGCACCCCTGATGTCGGGATGTTCGGGTTCGACCCCGGCGGAATCGGCTCCACCACCGGCACAGTCGTGGCGACAGAGGAAGGCGTCGGAGTTGGAGTAGGTGTCGGAGTGGGCTCTGACGTTGACGACGAACCACCACTGCCCCCTCCACCACCACCGCTGGCGGAAACGGTAATGGTGATGCTGGAGGTCGTGGCATTCGGCGAGGTGCCGTTGGCAGCCTGCACCGTGAAAGTGAACGACCCCGCCGTCGTTGGCGTGCCCGACAGCACACCACTGGTGCTCAGCGTCAAGCCCGTCGGCAGCGAGCCCGTGGCCTTGGTGAACGTGATCGGGGTCGAGCCCGACGCGGTAAACGTGTAGCCGGCATACGCGGTCCCTACAGTCGCGGTAGTCGGCGGCGAATCTGCCGTGTACACGGGCGCCGTCGGCGTGCCGAAGTCTGACACCATGTAGCTCGTTTCGTTGCCCACGGTGATCATCCGGGGGGTACCCGCTGCCAAGGCGCCGAGTTGCACCGTCACAGGCACGTTGCTTGCGGTCGTGGAGTTGATGCCGAGCTGACCTTCCCAGTTGCCTCCCCAGCAGTACGCCGTGTCGACGGTCGACAGTGCACAGAAGTGGAAGGCTTGATTATCTGCGGCGAGCTTCTGAACTAGTACCCCAGCTGGCAATTGAACCAAGACCGGCGTTGTGGCCCTGCCGGTAGATCCGGAGGCACCGGTTCCGTTGCCGAGTTGACCTTCGTTGTCTGCGCCCCAGCAGTAGGCCTTGTCGTCGCTGCCGATGCCGCAGGTGCCGTTGTAGCTGGCGACCACGTTCTTCCATGTCCCACTGCTGTTGGCACCGTCATTCACCTGCACAGGCACGCTGCTACTTGTCGTGGAGTTGTTGCCGAGTTGCCCATTGTTGTTGCGTCCCCAGCAGTAGGCCTTGCTGTCCGCGCCCACACCGCAGGCCGAGTAGGTACCGCCGTCCAGCGACGCCCATGTGCCGCTGGTGTTCGCACCGTTATTCACCTGCACAGGCACTTTGCTATCAACCATGCTGTTGTTGCCGAGCCCGCCGACGCTGTTGTACCCCCAGCAGTAGGCCTTACTGTCATTGCCGATGCCGCACGCGGCCAGGTCGCCGGCCGAAATCGAGACCCACGTAGCGGGACCAGCCGCCACTTGCACGGGCACGTTGCTCGCGGTCGTGGTGTTATTGCCGAGCTGACCTTTGTTGTTGTACCCCCAGCAGTAGGCCTTGCTGTCCGCGCCCACACCGCAGGCCGAGTAGGTACCGCCGTCCAGTGAATACCAGTTCGTCCCCCAGGTATTGAGCGCATTGGCGCCCCCCGATACCTCGGCAGGTACCAGCTGCGACGTGGTGTTACCCGTGCCTAGAGCCCCTTCATACCCAGCTCCCCACGCCAAGGCGCGGGGACCGTCGGCAGGGACCGCCGACGCCACACCGGGGAGCGTCGCCGCCACCAGAGCCACACAAAGCCCTAGGCCCCCCAGCAATGCAGCCCGCCAACCGCGCGTCGATCTGCAATGACCCATTCCCGTGCCTCCCGATCGGACCCGACCGCTAGAAACTACAAGGTAAATTGCGCTATAAGGTAAATGGCGTCGTTTGCTATGTCATAGAGTCTCAGCCAAGCCGTTCAAAGATCCTGAGGAAATGAGCGCGACGGTGCCGCACGGGGCTCTGAGTCAGCGCTGAGGCGCGGTCCACGAACTCGACCGGAGCCGAGCGGATCGATCTGCCCCTGATACCGATGCAGGGTCACGGCCTGACCTGGTTTGCCGGCGGACTCAGCCTCGCGCACATCGCCCAGACTGCAGGCAGCAGCCGTACGTCCGTCGCCACGCACCTGAAGAGCGTCCGATTCAAGCTCAACAAGCCCGGTCAGGCCCGTGTCACGGTAGTCACCCCTTGACGGTGTAGGTGATCACCACTTCCACGCGGCGCGCTGTTGATCCAAGCTCCTTGGCAGCGCCCCGGCCTACCGAGACAGATGAAGCACCCCGCACGCCGCTGGCTCTCAGGAACGCCGCAGCATTCGCGGCGCGGGCCATCGAGAGCTTTCGGTCATTGCCCGTGTATGCCGTTCCTTGGACGTAGCCGATCGAGAGGACGCTGACCTTCGTCACTCCCTTCGGAACCCTGCTTGCAGCGGCCGACAGGGAGGCCTTTGCGGTGCTGGTCAATTCAGCTGACAGGGCGTCGAAGTACACCGTCGCCTTCACGGTGCGCGGCTTACCCGCAACCTTGTCAGCACTCAGCAGGACACCCAGCGAGAGCGAGCGCACCGCACCATCGGGTGCGAGACCATTCGACTGCAGGGTGTGACGACCAGGCGGAATGTCCGTCGGCAGGGGCACGGTGCCCTTGAAGTTGCCAGCCGCATCCGTCTTCACCGTTCCCAGGAACCGCGGAGTGGAGAACGTGTAGAGATTGACGTCGCTGTTGGGCAGGAATCCCGTGCCCTCCACAGCAGCGGTGCGATCGGCCTGCAGGATCAACGCACCATCACTGGTCACACCCAACGGCTGCCCAT
>JBIIJX010000126.1:0-7056 GCA_044233495.1 Candidatus Nanopelagicales bacterium | reverse complement strand
CATGCCCAGACCGAACGAGACGACCGTGATGAGGACCCACCAGTACCAACTCACGGCTCACCCCCTCCGACGACACCACCAGTATGCGACGTTTCCCGCCTCGAAGCCGACCCGAACCAGTCCCGCACAGCTGTCGGCGGCTGACTTCTGCCGGCGAGGAAGGTCAGCGTGCCGAGCGGGACCGCCAGAGCCACCAGAGGCCGACCAGCGGCAGCACGAGCGGGATGAACAGGTAGCCGGCACCGAAGCCCGACCACACGGAGGCGTCGGGGAAGGCGTCGGGGACGAGCAGGCTGGCAGTCCCGACGATGAGCACACCGGCGAGCTCGATCGCGATGGCGACCGTGGCCACCCTCGTCGACGTGCGATCCCCTCGCGCCAGCGCCACCGTCGCGACGATGTAGATGACCGCGGCGATCGCGCTGAGCACGTAGGCGACGGGCGCCTCGTCGAAGCGCGTGACGATCTGCGAGAAGGATCGCGCTGTGGCCGCGAGGGCGAACACGCCGTAGACCACGACGAGGACGCGTCCGAAGCCGCGGTTGACGCGTGACTCAGCCACCGGACCACACCTGCTGGACCCGCACCACCATGATCGGAACGACAAGCAGCGCGACCACGATCACCGCCGCCGCCGCACGTGACCTCTCCTCGCGCACCCACCATCCGGCCACCGGTACCACGGCGATGAGTCCGAGGAGATAGAGGACGAACTCCAAGCGCGCGAAGTCGGTGGTACGAGTGACCATCGACACCACTCCCCAGACGAGGAAGGCGAGCAGCACCAGCTCCAGCACTCCGAGCGCCACCCACAGGGGTCGACCCGGAGGCCGGTTCAGCACGAGCAGCACTGCCGCCCAGCAGGCGAGCACCAGGGGAAGGACGACGGCGATCGTCGCCAGCAGGCCCGTCATCCGGCCGCGAGGGCCTTCAGCTCGGCGTCCTCGAACGGGTTGGCCACCGTGCGACCGTTGACCAGCACCGTGGGGGTGCCGCCAACACCTCGACCGAAGCCGGTCTGCGTCGACGTCGCCACGTACGGCACGTGCCGGTTCTCGGTGATGCAGGTGACGGTGGCCGGCGACGCCCCGACATCCTGCGCGAGCACCGCCAGGGCCTCGACGACGAACTGCGACGCAGGGTCAGGACTGCCGAACAGCGCCGTGTTGAAGGCGACGAACGCCTCAGGGCCTTCGCCCTCCAGGACGCACGCTGCGGCACTCGCGGCCCGCGCGGACGCGCCCGGTGGCTCCAGGGTCGGGCTCTCCTCCCCGAGGAAGGCGAGGTTGTACTGCTTCACGAGCACTCCCGAGTCCGGGGTCAGCGCGCGAGAGGCCAGGTCCGTGCCCACCTCCTGCTCCCAGCGCTGGCAGTACGGGCACTGGTAGTCGACGTACACCTCGACGACGTTCGCGGCTTCCGGATCGCCGATCAGCACAGCCCCGGTGGCATCGACCCCAGCGGGGAGCACGACGTCCCCGGGAAGCGCGGACGCCGGGCCCAGTTGGGCCGGACCGGCCTGCTCGGCGGGAGCCGCACCCCCGCCTGAGGACGCAGCCGCCGGCGCCGCTGCGGGGGGCGCTTCCGCGAGGTCCGCGACCTGGGCCTGGAGCGCATCGACCTGGCTGCGCAGGGATGCGATGCCGATCACGACACCTGCCGACAGCACCAGGAGCAGGGCGAGGCTCGCAATGACGAGCACGCGCACCATGCTCACGGCGCTGCGCAGGCTCGCCATACCCGGATTCGCCTGGCCCCCCGTCGCTGACGGCGGAATCGACATCCCCGCGGCGGTGGACGGATAGCCGACCACCGTCGTGGGTGCCGGCTGCGGGTCGTCCGGGACGCCCGTGGGCTGATCGGTCATGACGGCACAGTAGATCACCGGTCGGCGGATCACCGGTCGGCGCGGTGGACTTCGCAGCGGACTTCGCGGTGGACTTCGCGGTGGACTTCGCGGTGGACTTCGCGGTGGACTTCGCGGTGGAGATGAGACGACCCGGGGTCGGGGGCTACCGTGGTGGCAGCTGATCATGCGCTGCCGCGCTCCGATCCATCGTCGAGGGGACTGCCGTGAATGCCGAGATGCTGAGGAAGATGGGCGAGGATCGCGGATTCATCGCCGCGCTGGACCAGAGCGGGGGCAGCACCCCGAAGGCGCTTCGCCTGTATGGGATCGAGGAATCGTCCTACGCCGGCGACGAGCAGATGTTCGACCTCATCCATGGCATGCGGACCCGCATCATGACGAGCCCTGCCTTCAATGGCGATCGCATCCTCGGCGCGATCCTGTTCGAGATGACGATGGACCGTCAGGTCGAAGGTCTCGGGTCTGCCGAGTACCTGTGGTCGCGCAAGAGCATCGTGCCGTTCCTGAAGGTCGACAAAGGACTGGCCGAGCAGGTCGCCGGCACGCAGGTGATGAAGCCGATCCCCGGACTGGACGACCTGCTGGCACGGGCACTCGAGCACGGCGTGTTCGGCACCAAGATGCGCTCGGTCATCGCGATGGCCGATCAGTCAGGCATCGCCGCCGTGGTCGACCAGCAGTTCGAGATAGGCCGGCAGATCCTGGCCGCAGGACTCGTCCCCATCATCGAGCCCGAGGTCGACATCCACAGCCCGCAGAAGCAGGAGGCGGAGGATCTCCTGCGCTCCGCGCTCGTGCAGCACCTCGATGCGCTCAGCGAGGGCACGCAGGTCATGCTGAAGCTCACGCTCCCGAGCACTCCCGACTTCTACCTCGACCTCGTGCGGCATCCGCGCGTGCTGCGCGTCGTGGCGCTCTCCGGCGGCTACTCGCGCGACGAGGCCGACACCCTGCTGCGCGCGAACCACGGAGTCATCGCCTCGTTCTCGCGCGCACTGACCGAGGGCCTCTCGGCGCAGCAGAGCGACGCAGAGTTCGACGCCACACTCGACGCCACGATTCAGAGCATCTACGACGCCTCGATCACCTGAACGGCAGCGGACGCGCGCGCGTCCGGCCGGCACTAGTCCTGCAGCAGCAGGTCGTCGCCCACGCGGATGCGTCCCTCGGTGAGCACCGTCGCGTACACACCGAAGTTGAAGCCCATCCCGAAGACGGAGTCCTGGCGGCCGCGGTAGTCGCCGATCAGCTGCAGAGTGCGCAGGTCGACCTCGCCGGTGTCTGGATTCCGGGTGGTGCCCGCGCACCGCTGAACCGGTCCGCCAACCTCCGCGGCCACGTCACCGACTGTGATGCGACGTCCGCGCCAGTCGTCCTCTGCATGAGCAGGGGCGCCGTCGAACTCGATCAGCATGCGGAACCGACGGCTGTCGACCTCGGCGACTCCGGCCTGCTGGGCCAGTCGTCGCGTCGAGGCGTCGCCCAGGAGGGTCAGCGGCTCGACGTCATGGGCACCATCGAGCCGGTCGGCCATCACCAGACGCACTGCTCGCCCGGCACGTGCGCTGAGCACGGCGTCCCAGGGCCCGGGCACCAGTCGGCCGCTCACCTGCTTGAAGGCGAAGAAGTCCGCCACGTGGGCGTCGGCCGGAACGACTTCGCCCTCCGCGACGACCGCTCCCGACTCCCACAGAGTGAGTCGTGCGGAGTCCGCGTCGAAGTGTCCGGTGATGCCCACGAGGCTTCCGGTCTTGGCGATGGAGAACAGCGACTCGCGTTCATCGACGAGGTAGAAGCGTCGGTCCCCGACCACACCGGTGCGCAGCACCTCGATCTCGTCGGGATGATGCAGTCCGAGGCCCTTGATGGGCGTCGTCGACAGTCGCGTCACATGCATGCCCGTACCGTAGTCGGCCTACGATCACCCCATGCCGACGTACGAGTTCCGCTGCCGCTCCTGCGGCGCCACGTTCACCGAGGCCCGGCCGATGAGCGCCTCGGGCGACCCGGCCACCTGCCCGGCCGGCCACGATGACACCGTCCGCCTGCTCGGCATCGCTGCCGGCGGACGATCGGGTGCGACAGGAGCCCCGGCCTCCGGGGGCGGCTGCTGCGGTGGCTCCTGCGGCTGCGGCTGACACTCATCTAGACGACTCCGCCCGCAGTCGGGGGACGGCTGGTTACTATGACGTCCACGCATCTGCCGTTCCCGTCCCCGCGGGCGGGCTGATCCGCCCGCGTCGAAGGAGAGCCATGCCGACCATCGAAGGCCCCTTTCGCACCTCCGACGTGCACGCATGGCAGCGCTCGGCCGACGTCGTGATCGTCGGCCTCGGGATCGCGGGTGCCTGCGCCGCTCTCGAGGCCCAGCGGGCCGGGGCCGACGTTCTCGTGCTCGAGCGCGCAGCCGCCGGTGGCGGCGCCAGCGCCTGGTCGCAGGGGCAGTTCTACCTCGGCGGCGGCACCGATGTGCAGACCGCATGCGGGTACGAGGACTCCCCCGACAACATGTACTCGTTCCTCCGCGCGGTCACCACGACCGACGAGGAGGACAAACTGCGCGTGTTCTGCAGTTCCAGCGTCGAGCACTTCGACTGGCTCGAGGCCCAGGGCGTGCCCTTCGCGCGCATTGCCTACAAGCACAAGGCCGTCTACACGCGCACTGGCGAGGGGCTGCTGACCACTGGCAACGAGAAGGTCTGGCCCTTCCGCGAGAAGGCCGAACCCGCCCCCCGCGGCCACCAGGTGTCCGGCGACGGCGATATCAGCGGTGGCAACGTTGCCATGACCGCACTCCTCGGCACGGTGGATCGCGAGGGGGTGCCGGTCATCTACGAGGCCAACGTCATCGGTCTCGTGCAGGACGACTCCGACCGGATCGTCGGAGTGAAGGTGCGCATCGATGGCGAGGACACCTTCATCGAGGCACGCAACGGGGTGATCCTCGCGTCGGGCAGCTTCAACCTGAACGCCGACGTCACCTCCGTGAACATGCCCCTCTTCGCGACGTACGGCAAGCCGCTCGGCGAGCCGACCAATGACGGTGCAGGCCTTCTCCTCGGCCGCACCGTCGGGGTTGCCGAGCGCGGCATGCAGGGACTGGTCGCCACGGCCTCCATCTACCCGCCGGAGGACCTCATCAAGGGGATCGTCGTCAACGCCGAGGGGCGACGCTTCATGACCGAGGACGCCTACCACGGACGCATGGCCCACACCATCGCCCGACAGCCCGAGGCGAAGGCCTTCCTCATCCTCGACGAGGAGATCTTCGGCTACCCCAAGCACGGGTCCCACACCTTCATCGACGCCTTCGAGACGGTCGAGGAGATGGAGTCCGCGCTCGGGGTCCCCGCAGGCTCGCTGCGCGACACCCTCGACCGCTACAACACCGATGTCGCCGCCGGCGAGGACACCGAGTTCCGCAAGCACCCCGACTGGCTCAAGGTGCTCACCGCGCCCTACGCCGTGTTCGAGATCTCGATCCCCCGCTCGGACTACCACTGGATGTCGCTCGGCGGCCTCGTCACCGATGCCGACGGCCGGGCGTTGCGTCCCGACGGCAGCGTCGTCGCAGGACTCTATGCAGCGGGCGCCTGCACCAACCACCTCGCACAGGACGGCAATGAGTACGCCAGCGGCATGAGCCTCGCCGGGGGCTCGCTCTTCGGACGTCGAGCCGGAGTGCATGCGGCGACTGCGACCGTGAAGGCGTGAGCGGATCACTGTCCGCCCTGCGCGGGCTCACCCCCCGCGTGATCGCCGTCGACCTCGACGGCACCCTCGTACCGCAGAGCGGCGGCGTGCCCGCCGGGGTGGCTGAGGCCATCGAGCGCGTGCAGTCGGCCGGAGCCCACGTCGTCGCCGCAACAGGGCGATCCCTGTCGACCACCGGATACGTGGCTCGAGAGGCCGGAATGCACGACTACGCCGTCGTCAGCAACGGGGCGATGATCGTGACGGTCGACCCCGAGGACGTCGTCGAGGTGCAGACCTTCGATGCATCCGATCTCCTGCGGGAGCTGTCCGGCCTGCTCTCCCGTGCGACGCTCGCCGTCGAGCGCACCGACGGCGTGTTCCTCACCACACGCCACTTCGTGGATCCCGGAGTGGCGCTCGAGATCCGTGAGGTCTCATTGGAGACGCTCACCGCCGAGCCCGCGGTCCGCGTCATCGTCCGCAGCGACGAGCACCTGGACGCCGGACTCGGCTCGGTGCTCGGGCACCTTGACATGCACTCCATCGCCTTCGGCATCACGGACGTCGCATGGATCGACTTCGGCATCAAGGGGGTGACCAAGGCCACCGGCCTGCAGACCCTGTGCGACCGGCTCGGTGTGCAGGCTCACGAGGTGCTGGCCATCGGCGACTCCATGAACGACATCGAGATGCTCCAGTGGGCCGGTACGTCTGTCGCCATGGGATCGGCTCGGCCCGAGATCCAGGCGATGGCAGATCACGTCACCGGGGCCGTCCCCGGCGCGGGCGTGATCGAGGTGCTCGACCTGCTCTACACCTGATCACCGGGGTCGCCGTACTGCCCGGCCCGGCGGCAGATGGCTCACCGCGGCGTGACCACCTCGACGATCGACCGGACCATCTGATCCAGGAACCGGTGACCGAGGTCCGGATCTGCGCCGGTGGGATCCCCGAGTACCCCACTGGTCTCCACCGCTCGAACGCCGGCCGCCCGCATCCGCGGCAGCAACTCCGTCAGGGGTGCCGTATTCCCCGGGACTGCAGCGTCCAGCATGACGCGGTCTGGGTCGATCGCGAGCATCATCGACGTCTCGGCGATGCCTGCATGCGGATCCATCCCCGGCACGGAGCAGTGGCACACCACCACATCGCGGCCCTCAGCCGCCATGGTCCGCTCTGCTCTCGACACGGCATCAGCGTTCCCTCCGTGACCGTTGATGATGATCAGTCGAGACGACCAGGTGAACGCCGAGCGGGCCCATTCGACGAGGAGGTGCTCGAGTGCATCCGTGCCGATCGAGACTGTGCCGGCGAAATCCTGGTGCTCACCGCTCGCGCCGTAGGGAAGGGCCGGTGCCACGACAGCGCCCGCGCCGAGTGACTGCTGCACCCGCGAGGCGATGTAGGAGGCGATGACCGTGTCGGTGTCGAGGGGCAGATGGGGACCGTGCTGCTCGGTCGAGCCCAGCGGCAGAATGACGGTGCCCCCG
>JBIIJX010000097.1:0-9194 GCA_044233495.1 Candidatus Nanopelagicales bacterium | reverse complement strand
GACAGCACCAGGGAGAGCGACGCCTTCGGGGTCCGTGCCGTCTTCGAGGGTATCGACATGCCGAAGGTGAACGAGTACCGCGACGGCGTCGTCGGTCGCCTCTACAAGGGCCTGCAGGGACTGGTGAAGAGCCGCAACGTCACCTTCGTCGAAGGTGAGGGGCGCCTCGTCGGGCCGAAGACCATCGAGGTGAACGGCGAGCAGCACACCGGCGACACCATCGTCCTCGCGACGGGCTCCTACGCGCGCTCCTTGCCCGGTCTGGAGATCTCCGGCCGCATCATGACCAGTGATCAGGCGCTGAACCTCGACTACGTGCCCAAGCGCGTCATCGTCCTCGGCGGCGGCGTCATCGGCGTGGAGTTCGCCAGCGTGTGGCGGTCCTTCGGCTCGGACGTCACCATCGTCGAGGCGCTCCCCCACCTCGTGCCGAACGAGGACGAGGCCTGCTCGAAGGCCCTCGAGCGCGCCTACCGCAAGCGCGGCATCAACTTCAGTCTCGGCGTTCGTTTCGCTTCGGCGACCCAGGACGACACCGGAGTGCATGTGACGCTCGAGAACGGCACCGTGCTCGACGCCGACCTCCTGCTCGTCGCCGTCGGCCGTGGCCCCCACACCGCAGGCATGGGCTACGAGGAGCAGGGCATCGCCATGGAGCGCGGCTGGGTGCTCGTCGACGATCGCCTTCGTACCAACGTGCCCGGCGTCTTCGCCGTCGGCGACATCACCCCCGGCCTGCAACTGGCCCATCGCGGATTCCAGCACGGCATCTTCGTCGCCGAGGAGATCGCCGGCCTCAACCCCGCAGTCATCGCCGACGTCAACATCCCGCGCGTGACCTACTGCGAGCCTGAGGTCGCGAGTGTCGGCCTGACCGAGGCTGAGGCCCGCGAGAAGCACGGCGACAACGTGGCCGTCTACGAGTACAACCTCGGCGGGAACGGCAAGAGCCAGATCCTCGGCACTGCGGGCTTCATCAAGCTCGTGCAGCAGAAGGACGGCCCGATCATCGGCGTCCACATGGTCGGCTCCCGCGTCGGCGAGCAGATCGGCGAGGCCCAGCTGATCGTCAACTGGGAGGCCTACCCCGACGACGTCGCGACGCTCATCCACGCGCACCCGACCCAGAACGAGGCGCTGGGCGAGGCACACCTCGCGCTCGCCGGCAAGCCCCTGCACTCGCACGCCTGACGACCTCGCCGGACAGCCCACAAGGCGCACCGGGGACCAAGCGAAGGAGCACCTCCCATGTCGGTCACCGTCACGATGCCTGCCCTCGGCGAGAGCGTCACCGAGGGCACCGTCACCCGCTGGCTGAAGGCCGTCGGCGACACCGTCGCCGTCGACGAGCCCCTCCTGGAAGTCAGCACCGACAAGGTCGACACCGAGATCCCCTCGCCCGTGGCCGGAGTCCTGCTCTCCATCGAGGCCGGCGAGGACGCCACCGTCGCCGTCGGCGCCGTGCTCGCCACGATCGGCGAGGCCGCCGAGGCGGCGGCTACCGCGCCCGCGGCTCCCGCCGCCGTACCAGCTGCTGCTCCTGAGCCCGTGGCCGCTCCCGCTCCCGTGACTGCTCCCGCTCCCGTGGCGGCTCCCGAGCCGGTGGCCGCTCCCGCTCCGGCTGCAGCAGTGGCGGCCCCCGCGGGTGCCGCCACTCCGATCCTCATGCCCGCGCTCGGCGAGAGCGTCACCGAGGGCACCGTCACCCGCTGGCTGAAGGCCGTCGGCGACACCGTCGCCGTCGACGAGCCCCTTCTGGAAGTCAGCACCGACAAGGTCGACACCGAGATCCCCTCGCCCGTGGCCGGAGTCCTGCTCTCCATCGAGGCCGGCGAGGACGCCACGGTCGCCGTCGGCGCCGTCCTCGCGACCGTCGGTTCCGCGGCTGCGGCAGCGCCGGCTGCACCTCCGACTCCTGCTGCACCCACGCCTACGGCTCCCGCTGCACCCGCGCCCGCGGCTCCCGCTGCACCCGCGCCCCCGGCTTCTGAGGCCGTCCCAACCCCTGCAGCTCCGGCACCTGCCACGGAACCCGTCGCCGATGCCGACCTCGACAACGCAGATGCCTACGTCACGCCGCTGGTCCGCCGCCTGGCGGCTCAGCACGGCGTCGACCTCGCCACGGTCTCCGGCACCGGCGTCGGCGGCCGGATCCGCAAGGCCGACGTGCTGCAGGCGGCTATCGACCAGAAGGCCCGCACCACCGCCCCCGCCGCAGCTGCGCCTGCGACGGCCCCAGCTGCGGCCACACCACCGAGCGCCGCGGCGTCGGCCGCCCTGCGTGGCCGAACGGAGAAGCTGAGCCGCCTGCGCCGTGTCATCGCCGAGCGCATGGTCGAGTCACTGCAGGTCTCGGCTCAGCTGACGACAGTTCTCGAGGTCGATGTCACCCGCATCGCCCAGCTCAGGGCGCGGGTCAAGGGCGAGTTCGCCGCACGCGAGGGTGTGAACCTGTCCTTCCTTCCCTTCTTCTGCAAGGCAGCCGTCGAGGCGCTCAAGCAGTTCCCGCAGGTGAACGCCTCGATCGACATGAATGAGGGAACCGTCACCTACCACGACGCGGAGAACCTCGGCATCGCCGTGGACAGCGAGCGGGGCCTGCTCGTCCCAGTCGTGCGCGATGCGGGCGACCTCAACATCGCTGGGCTCGCCCGCCGCATCGCCGACCTCGCCGAGCGCACCCGCACCAACAAGCTCTCTCCAGACGAGCTCAGCGGCGGCACCTTCACCGTTACCAACACCGGCAGCCGCGGGGCCCTGTTCGACACTCCGATCATCAATCAGCCCCAGGTCGCCATCCTCGGCACAGGAGCCGTCGTCAAGCGCCCGGTGGTCATCACCGATGCCGGCCAGGACGTGATCGCGATCCGGTCGATGGTCTACCTCGCCCTGAGCTACGACCATCGCCTCGTTGACGGCGCCGACGCCGCCCGCTTCCTCAGTTCGATCAAGGCGCGTCTCGAGGAAGCGGCCTTCGAGGCCGAGCTCGGCCTCTGATCGTTGCCCTACAGCGGCCACAGGACAGCAGGAGTGGCCCCAGGCGCAGGGTGGATGTGCGATCCATTCCGGGAGACGGGATGCTTGAGGCATGAGAATCGCCGTCACCGGAGCCTCCGGGCTCATTGGTTCCGCCCTCGTCCCCCACCTGCGCGCCGCCGGACACGAGGTGATGCGCCTCGTGCGTCGGCCCGCGACCGCAGCCGACGAGCTCACCTGGGACCCAGCCGCGGGCACCGTGGACCTCGACCGACTCGCGGGCACCGAGGGCGTCGTCCACCTCGCTGGTGCCGGCGTCGGCGACCACCGCTGGACCGACGCCTACAAGCGGCAGATCCTCGACAGCCGCGTCGACGGCACCCACACCATCGTCCGGGCGATCACCGCCCTCGACCCGAAGCCGCGCGTGCTGGTGTCGGCGTCGGCCATCGGCTGGTACGGCGACACCGGGGACCGCAAGGTCGACGAGACAGCACCCGCGGGCACCGGCTTCCTCGCCGACGTGGTGCGCGCGTGGGAGGCCGCCGCGGCACCCGCGGCCACCGCGGGAATCCGCGTCGTGCACCCGCGCACCGGCCTCGTCGTCTCCGGCAAGGGCGGCGCGTGGGCGCGCATGTTCCCGCTGTTCAAGGCCGGCCTCGGCGGCAAGCTCGGCAACGGACGCCAGTACTGGTCGTGGATCTCGCTGCGCGACGAGCTCACCGCACTGCAGGCCCTGCTGGAGGACGACTCGTACTCGGGTCCGGTCAACCTCACCGGCCCGGATCCGGCCACCAACGCCGAGGTCACCGCGGCGATGGGGCACGTGCTGGGGCGCCCGACAATCCTTCCCGCGCCCGCATTCGCCCTGAAGCTCGCCCTCGGCGAGTTCTCCACCGAGGTCCTGGGCAGTTCGCGGGTCATCCCGGCGGTGCTGGAGTCCCACTCCTTCGGCTTCGCCGACCGCACGATCGAGTCGGCCATCCGCGCCGCACTCGCCGAGGAGTCATGACGTCGCATCACGACGTGGTGGTCGTCGGGGCCGGCCTCGCGGGCCTCGCGACCGCGCGGCGCCTCACCGGTCGCGGACTCGACGTCGTCGTGCTGGAGGCCCGCGAGCAGGTCGGCGGACGCGTGCGCACCGACCGCATCGACGGGCTGCTGCTCGATCACGGGTTCCAGCTGTACAACCCGGCGTACCCGGAGGCTGCCCGCGTGCTCGACCACGTGGCTCTGGAACTGCGGTCCTTCGTCCCCGGTGTCGTCGCGCTCACCGACCGCGGACCGGCACGCCTCGCTGATCCGCGCCGCAGACCCGCCTGGGCACCCGATGCCCTCGCGCCGCGCTCCGGGCGACTCGGCGGCAAGCTCCGGTTCGCCCTCTACACCTGGCAGGCCGCCCGCGCAGGGCGAGCAGGACGGCCACGTCGGGTCGACATGCCCAGCGACGTCGCTCTGCTCTCGGCCGGGATCGATCCGCACCTGCTGGAGACGGTGATCCGTCCGTTCCTCACCGGGGTGTTCCTCGAGGACCGGCTGACCACCTCACGTCGCTTCCTCGACCTGGTGCTCACCAGTTTCGTGCGCGGCGTGCCGAGCGTGCCCGCGCAGGGAATGCAGGCGATCCCCGAGCAGTTGCGCGACGGCCTGCCGGCCGGTTCCGTGCGCTGCGGTGTCCGGGTCGACGCCGTGGCGCCCGGCCGCGTGAGCACCGACGGCGGCGATGTCACCGCCAGTGCCGTCGTCGTCGCCACGGACCCGAGCACGGCCGCGCACCTGCTGCCCGGCCTCGACGTGCCATCCGGCCGCGACGTCACCACGTGGTACTACGTCGCCGACACCGAGCCCCAGCGACTGACCGAGGGTCAGCCGATCCTTGTCGTCGACGGTCGGCGAGCGCACGGCCCGGTCATCAACACCGTCGTTCTGACTCACGCGGCGCCCACCTACGCCACGGACGGTCGCATTCTCGTCTCCGCATCCGCCCTGGGACTGCACACCGACGCCGAGATGGAGCAGCGGGTGCGCAGCCAACTGGCCGAGATGTATGGAGTGGGCACAGCCCGCTGGGATCTCGTCGGCACGTACCCGATTCGCTACGCCCTGCCCGCCATGCCTGTCCCACTGGATATCCGCCGACCGGTCGATCTCGGCGACGGGCTCTTCGTGGCAGGCGACCACCGCGACACCGCCTCCATCCAAGGGGCCATGGTCAGCGGCCGCCGCACGGCCGACGCCGTCCTGGCGCGCCTCGGTCTCGCCGTCGCGGCGTGACCGGCCGGGCGTCCGTAGACTGACGAGGTGACGTCCCCGGCCCCCACGCGCTCCGTTGCGGTGGAGCATGTCGGATTCGGCGAGTGCGCCGTCGACTACCAGGAAGCCTGGGAACTCCAGCGGCAGGTGCACGCCGACGTCGTCGCGGGAGCACCTGACACGGTGCTGCTGCTCGAGCACACCTCCGTCTACACCGCCGGGCGGCGCACCGAGCCGTTCGAGCGCCCGATGGACGGCACGCCCGTCGTCGATGTCGATCGCGGGGGCAAGATCACGTGGCACGGCCCCGGCCAGCTTGTGGGCTACCCGATCCTGCGCCTGCCGAATCGCATGGCCGTCGTCGACCACGTGCGACGCATCGAGTCCATGCTCATGGACGTCTGCGCCGACCTCGGCGTCGAGACGATGCGCGTCTCAGGACGCAGCGGCGTGTGGATCGCGGCCGACGACCGCGGACCAGAGCGGAAGATCGCCGCGATCGGCGTGCGGGTCACCGAGGGTGTGACGCTGCATGGCTTCGCACTCAACTGCGACAACGATCTCGCCTGGTTCGACCGCATCGTGCCGTGCGGCATCACCGACGCATCGGTGACGACCCTGAGCCGCGAACTCGATCGCACCGTCAGCGTGCCGGAGGTCGTGCCGATCGTCGAGGTCCACCTGGGGAGGCTGGTCGCATGGTGAATCCCGACGGCAGGAAACTGCTGCGCATCGAGGCACGCAATGCCGAGGTGCCGATCGAGCGCAAGCCTGAGTGGATCCGCACGAAGTTGCGGACGGGGCCGGAGTACACCCAGATCCGGGCGCTCGTGCAGGCCGAGGGCCTGCACACGGTGTGCCAGGAGGCGGGCTGCCCCAACATCTACGAGTGCTGGGAGGACCGCGAGGCCACCTTCCTCATCGGCGGCGAGCAGTGCACCCGGCGCTGCGACTTCTGCCAGATCGACACCGGCCGGCCGGCACCACTGGACCGTGACGAGCCGCGGCGGGTGGCGGAGTCCGTTCGCACCATGGGCCTGCGCTACGCCACCGTCACGGGTGTCGCCCGGGATGACCTCGAGGACGAGGGTGCGTGGCTGTATGCGCAGACGGTGCGCGACATCCACGAGCTCAACCCGGGCACGGGTGTGGAGGTGCTGATCCCGGACTTCTCGGGCAACCCTGCGCTCCTGGGGGAGGTGTTCGCGGCGGCGCCCGAGGTGCTGGCCCACAACCTCGAGACGGTGCCACGGATCTTCAAGCGGATCCGCCCGGCCTTCACCTACGAGCGGAGCCTCGACGTCATAACCCAGGCTCGCGCCGCTGGCCTGGTCACGAAGTCGAACCTCATCCTGGGCATGGGCGAGACCGTGGAGGAGGTGCACGAGGCCCTGCAAGACCTCGTCAGCGCCGGCTGTGACCTCGTCACGATCACCCAGTACCTGCGGCCCACACCCCGGCACCATCCCGTGGAACGCTGGGTGCGACCGGAGGAGTTCGTCGACCTGGCCGCGTACGCCACCGAGGCAGGCTTCTCCGGGGTGATGAGCGGGCCCCTGGTGCGCTCGAGCTACCGCGCCGGACGCCTCTACGAGCAGGCCATGGCCGCCCGCTCCCATACGCCCGCGTAGTCCCAGCACCCCTCCCATAGGGTGTGGCCCATGCTCAGCCGCATCCGCACCACGTTGAGTTCGCTGTCCCAGAACTGGCGCATGACCCAGAAGGTCCACCGCGCCCTCCCCCTCGAGGTCGGTGGACTCGCGATCGCCGCAGGAGCCGTGGTCGCCGTGCCCGTCGGCCTGTGGCTGAACTGGCTCACCGGCATCCTGATCGGCGTGCCGGTCGGGCTGCTCGCCGGCACCTTCTGGTTCAGCCGCCGGGCCATGAACGCCGCCTACTCCCAGATCGAGGGGCAGCCGGGCGCTGCAGCCGCCGTCATCCAGTCCCTGCGAGGAAACAACTGGCTCGTGACACCCGCCGTGGCCGTCAACAAGAGCCAGGACATGGTCAGTCGCGTCGTGGGCAAGCCGGGCGTGATCCTCGTCGGCGAGGGCCAGCCCTCGCGGATCGTCCCGATGCTGGCGAACGAGCGCAAGCGCACTGCCCGGTGGCTGCCCGAGGTACCGATCTACGAGATTCAGGTCGGCGAGGGCGAGGACCAGATCCCGCTGACGAAGCTCCAGAAGAGCCTCAACAAGCTGCCGCGCAACCTCCGGGGCGGCGAGGTGACCGAGGTGCGTCGCCGCCTGGACGCGCTGGGCGGGGTCGCGTCGTCGATGCCGATCCCGAAGGGGCCGATGCCGACGAGTGCGCGGCAGGTGAGGCGTCAGCGCGGCGCGTAGCCGGCGGAGCGCCCAGACAGACGGCGCGTAGCCGGCGGAGCGCCTAGGCAGACGGCGCGTAGCCGGCGGAGCGCCTAGACAGGCGGCGCGTAGCCGGCGGTGCGGATCACGACCGATCCGGCGGCGCGGTCGTGCAGGCCGCGCCCCTGGGAGTCCATCACCAGGGGTGGGATCACGAGGCAGATGAGCACGGTGCGCAGCAGGCTGCGCAGCAGGCCCAGTCGGGCACCGTCGATCCGCACGACCCGCATGCCGAGCAGACGCTGGCCGAACGAGGCGCGGATCAGCCACGTGAGCAGGGTCACCTCGACGAAAAACACGGCGAAGGTCGTCAGCGAGGTCAGGTCGGACGTGTAGCCCGTGGCTCCCACGAGGAGCAGGGCCACGCCGGTGCTGGCCAACCAGTCGACCACGAGAGCTGCCACACGCCGACCGAGGCTGGCAACCTCGCCGGGCAGCATCGGGGGCTCCGGGGATGCAGCAGGCACCCTGCCACGCTACCGGCCCCCGTTAACACGAGCGAAACAAGCGGGACACGCCCCAGATACCCCCCACCCGTAGCCTCCAGACGTCGAAGGCAACCGCCTTCGAACCGGCGGGTCCCACCCGCGCGAGGCGACGCGCCCCCGGGCGCACGACTAGGGCTCGCGAGAGCGAGCAGGAGGTGTCATGTTCAGCAGTTCTGACGAGGTCCTGAAGTACATCAAGGACGAGGGCGTCAAGTTCGTCGATGTCCGCTTCATTGATCTCCCCGGCGTGATGCAGCACTTCAACATGCCCGTGGAGTCCTTCGACCAGGCCGTGTTCGACGACGGGCTCATGTTCGACGGGTCGTCGATCCGCGGATTCCAGGCGATCCACGAGTCCGACATGAAGCTGATCCCGGACCCCGCCACCGCCTTCATCGATCCGTTCCGTCCGGCGAAGACGCTGGTCATGAACTTCTCCATCCGTGATCCGTTCACCAACGAGCAGTACTCCCGCGATCCGCGCAACGTCGCCGCGAAGGCCGAGGCGTATCTGAAGTCGACCGGCATCGCCGACACTGTGTACTTCGGCCCCGAGGCGGAGTTCTACGTATTCGACGACATCCGCTTCGAGACCAACCAGCACGAGGCCTACTACCACATCGACTCGATCGAGGGTGCGTGGAACACCGGCCGGGTCGAGGAGGGCGGCAACCGCGGATACAAGACGCGCTACAAGGGCGGCTACTTCCCCGTTCCCCCGGTCGACCACTTCGCCGACATCCGGGACGACATGGTCACGAACCTGCTCTCCGTGGGACTGCAGGTCGAGCGCTCGCACCACGAGGTCGGCACCGCAGGCCAAGGTGAGATCAACTACAGGTTCAACACCCTGCAGCACGCGGCTGACGAGGTCATGCTGTTCAAGTACGTGATCAAGAACGTGGCCTGGAAGCACGGCAAGACCGCCACGTTCATGCCCAAGCCCCTCTTCGGCGACAACGGCTCCGGCATGCACTGCCACCAGTCCCTGTGGAAGGACGGCGCTCCGCTGTTCTACGACGAGAAGGGCTACGGCGGCCTCTCGGACATCGCGCGCTGGTACATCGGCGGCCTGCTCAAGCACGCCCCGTCGCTGCTGGCCTTCACCAACCCG
>JBIIJX010000096.1:0-9259 GCA_044233495.1 Candidatus Nanopelagicales bacterium | reverse complement strand
GCTACACCGCGCGCAAGTCCCTGATCGTCGACACGTCGCGGGCCAGCGGAATGCGGCTGGAGACCCTGAACGGCGTGCACGAGGCCCTGTTCGCGGTCGGCTGGACGTTCGGCCCACTGATCGGCGCGCTGCTCATCGCGTCATTCGGCGCAGTCTCGGCCTTCTGGGTCCCAGGGGCGATGTTCGTCGTCGCAGCGGCCAGTATCGCGGCCATCAAGGTGGGCGACGCCGGACGGGACGCCGTCGAGGCCGGTGCCGAGGAGGTCGGTGGCTGGCGAGGCATCACCCGCGGCTTCGTCGTCCTCAACGCCGATCACGCCCTCCGCGCCCTGACGGTCGCCGTCATGATCCTCGCCGGGGTGTACCTGCCGACGGAGAGCATCCTGCTGCCGGTCCACTTCGAGGCTCTGGCCGAGCCGGAGAGCCTTGGCCTGGTGATCGCTGCCCTTGCGGGCGGATCCGTGCTCGGCTCCTTCGCATACGGCTGGATCAGCCGACGGCTGTCGTCGTACCAGATCATCCGGCTGGCGATGATCGGCACGGCGGTGGCCATCATCCCGATGGCCTTCCTGCCGCCCCTTCCCCTCCTGCTCATCGCGGGGTTCCTGCTCGGACTGTCGTGGGGGCCGATGCAGCCGCTGCTCAACGTTCTCGTGCAGCAGCGCGTGCCTGCGCAGGAGCAGGGTCGGGTGTTCAGTGTGCAGCTGACGTCGTTCTATGTGTTCCCGCCGCTGGCCATGCTGCTCACCGGAGCTGCGACCGAGCGATGGGGCGTCAGCCCCGTGTATCTCACGCTCGCTGGACTCCTCATCGTCGTCGGGATCGTCACGCTGGCGCTGGCCTCAGTGCGGGCGATAGACAAGGCGCCGGTGTCTGACGCAGGCCAATGATCTCGACTACAGGTCGATGACCATCCCAGGGAAGGCGAGCACCAACGGGCCGGAGAACATCTCCCGACCCTCCCGCAGCACCTGCTGATCGTCGTTCCAGGCGACGAGGTGCGTGAGGACCAGGCGAGCGGCACCGGCGTCCTGCGCGATGCGCGCGGCCTGACGGGCGCTCAGATGCACGTCGGGCGGATTGTCGTCACCCACGAACGAGGCCTCGAACAGGGCGAGGTCGGCACCCTCGGCAAGCGATACCAGCTCTGCGGTGGGTCCGGTGTCGCCGGAGTACACCAGCGAGCGACCATCGACTTCGACCCGCACGGAATAGGCCTCCACCGGGTGCGCCGCGGGCACCGATGTGATCCTGAAGGGTCCGACCCGCTGCGCACCCGACAGAGGCCGGAAGTCGAACTGCGCGTCGAGGGGTGCAGGGTCCGTCATGCCGTAGACGGAGGCGAGTCGGTGCCGTGCATCGGATGGCCCGATGATCGGCAGCACCTCCGTCGCCGGAGTCGGTGCGTAGTGCCGCAGGACGTAGAGCGATGCCATGTCGACGAAGTGGTCGACGTGGCAGTGGCTGAGAATCACTGCATCGAGCGCGCCGGGCCACACGAGGTCGACGTGACTTTGGAGCGCTCCCAGGGCACCGTTGCCGAGGTCGAGCAGCAGGCGGTGACCGTCATGCTCGACGAGGTAGCAGGAGGCAGGTGACTGCGCATTGGGGAACGAGCCTGCGCAGCCGACGACCGTCAGTCGCACGGTGACCAATTCATGACGCGACCTGCACCGCACCGATCTCCGGGCCAAGGAAGCGCCGGCCGAGCCGCTGGAACTCGAGCGGATCGCCGGTGACGAGGAACTGGTGCTCCGGATCGGGCAGCCCAGAGTCACGCAGCATGTCGTGCGCGACGAGCGTGCGGTAGACGTCCTTCGCCGTCTCCTCCGCGCTGGAGACGAGGGTGACGTCCTCGCCCATCACGTACGACAGCACGCCGGTGAGCAGCGGGTAGTGAGTGCAGCCGAGGACGAGCGTGTCGACGTCAGCAGCCTTGAGGGGTGCGAGGTACTCCTCAGCAGCGGCGAGGAGCTCCGGCCCAGACGTGATTCCCGACTCGACGAACTCCACGAACCGCGGGCATGCCGCACTGGTCACGTGAATGTGCGGGGCGGCCAGGAAGGCGTCGACGTAGGCACCTGAGGCGATGGTGGCTCGCGTTCCGATCACCCCCACCTGGCCCGTGCGGGTGGCCGATACGGCGCGGCGTACGGCGGGATGCACGACCTCGACGACAGGCACGTCGTACCGCTCGCGGGCATCGCGCAGGGTTGCGGCGCTGGCGGAGTTGCAGGCGATCACGAGCACCTTCACCCCGTCGTCGACGAGGCGGTCCATGATCTCCAGGGAGAACGAGCGCACCTCCGCGAGCGAACGGGGGCCGTAGGGCCCCCTCGCGGTGTCGCCCACATAGCGGATGGGCTCGTGCGGCAGCTGGTCGAGCACGGCCCTGGCGACGGTGAGGCCGCCGACCCCGGAGTCGAAGATGCCGATCGCTGCGTCGTTCATGGCCCGTCCAGCGTACGGGTCACGATGCCGACCGCGTCGACGGCACCGTGGGCAGGAACATGCCCCCCGAGGTCGTGGGCAGGATCCACACGAGGGCTCCGTCGGCGAGCGGCGTTGCCAGACCGTCGATCAGCCGGCAGCTGCGTCCGTCGACATAGATGCTCCAGTACCGGCGCAGGCCACTGTCGTCGAGCAGGGCGTCGGCCATGCCCGGAACGACGTCGTCCAGGGCGGCGATGAGGTCCGCGACGGTGGAGGCCGCGAGATCGAGCTCACCGGACCCGTCCGCCGTCTCACGCAGGAGGCCGGGGAGACGGACGCGCACGCGCATGGCGTCAGGGTACGGGTCGCTCGGGCCGTCCTCGCACCTCGACCGGTACGAGCAGAAGGGGCAGAATGTCCGATATCGGGAAACCGTGACCTAATCGTGATAACGCGTCGTCAGTGATTCAACTTGCGCACTGTCCCGAGCGAGAGGACAGTCCGGACGGTCGGGCGGGATCCCCCCGCCGTTACTGGAGGCTCCATGAACGTCCTCGAACTGGATTATGGACAGTTCCAGACTGTCTACAACATCCTGTCGTTCGCGCTCGCGTCGATGATCGCGACCACTGTCTTCCTGCTCGCGGCGAACACCCGCGTGCTGCCCCGCTACCGCCAGGCCGTCATCGTCTCGGCCATCGTGACCCTGATCGCCGCCTACCACTACTGGCGCATCTTCAACTCCTTCGAGGACGCCTACGTAGCCGTGGGTGCGGGCGATCCGCTGGCCGACGGCCAGACCATCATGGATCTGACCTACCGCCTCGTCGGTGGCGAGGGATTCAACGAGGGCTACCGGTACGTCGACTGGATCCTGACGGTTCCGCTGCTGCTCTTCGAAGCGATTGCCGTTCTGGCGCTCGCGCCGATGGTCCGCAAGAACCTCATGCTCAAGCTCATCCCGGCCGCCATCCTGATGATCATCCTGGGCTACCCGGGCGAGATCGCGACCGACACCGCCGCGAAGGCCATCTGGGGCGCGCTGAGCACGATCCCGTTCCTCTACATCCTGTACGTGCTCTTCGCCGAGCTCTCCAAGAGCATGAAGACCCAGCCGGAGCAGGTTCGCAAGGACCTCAACGGCCTGCGCTGGCTGCTGCTGGCCACCTGGGGTGTCTACCCGATCTCGTACATGATGCCGATGTTCGGCTTCGACGGCCCCGACGCCTTCGTCTGGCGGCAGGTCGGCTACTCCCTGGCCGACGTTCTCGCCAAGTGCTGGTTCGGCCTGCTCATCTACAAGATCGCCCGCGAGAAGAGCCGCTACGACAGCGAGCAGTTCGCTGCGGACGAGTTCAAGGAAGCGCCCTCCAGCATCAGTGGAGACAAGGCCTGACGCATCACCGCAGACCGATGGGGCGCCCGTGGATCACCACGGGCGCCCCATCGCATGCTGGACGAGAGTCTCCTGCACATAGGTCAGCCACCCGTAGAGCCCGTAGAGCGCCGCACGGGGGTCGTGGTCGGGGAGCCCCTCGAGTTCGTCCTGATTGTCCTCGGTGAGATCCAGCCGGGCACCGAGCACGAGCCGGGCATCGTTGAGGAAGCCGAGCCAGGCCGGCATCGACTCACGCGTCACGACGATGCCCGCTCCCTCAAGTTCGCGCTGTACGGCCAGGGCATGTTCCGCCTTGCCGCTGCGCAATTCACGCTCCGTGAATCGGCGAAACTCCGCGGCAGCCTCATCATCGTCGACGAACGCGTCCGGCAGCAGGCGCAGCAGTGCCGGATCATCGGAGGGCGCCGCGTCGGGGTCGATGCCGAGCATCGCGACGAGGGGATCGTCTGGCTCAGCGCTTACGGGCCCCACGAAGTCCACCATCTGCCGCGTCAGGCTGAGGAGCATCTGAACCTCGAGGTCGTTCAGTTCGACGGCAAGGTCGTCTCCGGTGGGATGGAAGTCGACCATCAATCATCCTTCTGCATGGTCGCCCACAGTCCGTAGCCGTGCATCGCCGTCACGTCGCGCTCCATCTCCTCACGCGTACCCGTGGACACCACAGCGCGACCCTTCTCGTGCACGTCGAGCATGAGCCTCTCGGCCTTGGGACGGTCGTACGCGAAATACTCCATGAACACGTAGGTGACGTAGGACATCAGGTTGACGGGATCGTTCCAGACGACAGTTATCCAGGCCCGCTCGGTGACCTCCGAGGTCTCCGGCCGCACGACCTCCACCGGCGCAACCGACATCAGTCCTCCCCTACTTCGTCACCCGGATGGGGATGTCCGTGGAGGCATTCGCCAGGAGTCCGCCCCTGCCGATCGCCACAACCCGGTACACGTACCGGCCCTTCTCTCGAGGTGCATCTGCCACCAGACGGGCCCGGCCCTTGCCGTTCACGCGCTCGGTGGCCACGGTCTTCCATCCGTCACCGACCTTGAGCTCGAGCGCCACCCGCTGCTTGGCGACGAAGGGGCGAGACCACGCCTTGACGATGACGGACCCGCCACGTGGCACCCGGGGACTCCGCGGCTCGGCTGTCACGAGTGACTGAACCTGGACGGTGACGGGACTGCTCACACCCTCGGTGCGGGCATCGGCTGCCGGCACGTAGACCTTCCAGTCACCTGTGGTCTGCGGTGCAATCGTGAAGACCACGGAGCCGTCGGCTCCCACAGGCGCGGACTGCACGTCGACGAACGAGCCCTTGCCGCCCTCCGGCCTGAACTGCAGGACTGCAGCGACTCCAGCTAGGGGCGCACCCTGCGAGCTCACGGTCGCCGTCACCGTGATCGGGGTGCCGAAGACCGCCGGGGTCTGCGCTGTGGCACTGACATCGGTGCTGGCCGGAGCAAGCGACTGAGCGAAGCCCCTGATGAGTGCCCACTGCGACGGATCCTCACCGCCGATGGTCCAGTAGGCCGCCGCTCCGAGCCCGAACTCGCCGACGAGCTGCGTCCGGGCGAGCACGGCCTGCGGCCCCACCCACCACATGACGCGCTTCGCGATGCAGGTCTGCTGCACGCCGTTTGCGTCGGTCCAGACGAGCTTCTTGTCGTAGTTGACCCAGTTCTCCTGATCCTTGTCAGACCACTGGTACTGATCGGGTGTGATGCCGACATCGGCAAGCGCCTTGGGGATGTTCGCATCGGTCACCGACGTCATGCCGGTCAACGTCTTGTACTGGGACGAACTTGTGCTGGGACACGTCCCCTCGACCATGAGGGTGTTGCCCTGCTTGCGCGTCCATGCGCGGCCGTACGTTGGCACGCCGATCTGCAACTTGGCTGGATCCATCACGCTGACCGAGTAGGCGACTATCGAGCGCACCCACGGCATCGGGGCGATCGGACCGATGCCATGCACGCTGTAGTCGTATGCCATGACGCGGATGCGATCGACGGCAGGAGCGATGCCAGCCATGTCGTATATCCAGTAGCCGCTGCGACCTCCGCATGTGCCTGACATGCTGCACGGAGGTGGGATGGTGGCCGACAGGAGCTTGCCCTGGGCATGCAGCGCGGCACCGAGCTCGGTGACGAACGCCGTCCAGTTCGGCTGCGTACCCGCCCAGCTCGAGGAGCCATCCGAGAAGGCGAAGGTCTCGTAGTCGAGGTCGATCCCGTCGTACCCATTGGTCATGACCAGGTTGACGATCTCCTGCACGTGAGCCGTCCGCTTGGCGGGATCCGCGAGGGTGCGGGCCATCTGCCCCTTGCCCGAGCCGTCGGCGATGGCCGGGAGCACCGTGAGCCCGGCACCCTTGAGCTGACCCATTGCCCATGCGACGTTCGCGGCTCCGTTGGTGAAATTCGGGTTCAGGACGACCTGCACGCCGTCCCCCTTCTTCACCGCGGAGTACCAGAAGGGCGAGACGTCGGTGAACAGGTCGGCGTTCTGCACCGCGGATGTCACGCCGGCGGGACTCTTCGGCGTGGTCATCCAGTAGGGCAGCCAGCCGCTGGCGACCCGCTTGGGCGCGGGCCCCTCAGCCTGGGCGCCTGCGACGGGCAGGGCGAGCAGGCCCAGCCCCAGCGAGAGGGTTGCCGCAAGCCGCAGCATGAAGGCAGCCCGGGAGGGCAGGACGGGCAGGGTTCGGCGCACGGGAAACCTTCGAAAGGGGGCTGGTCCACTCCATTCTGCGACACGCCGACGGACACCCCGGTCATCGGCCCGTGCCCGGCCTGTCGCACGATGGACCGCATGCCCACACGTCGTGTCCCGGCCCTCCTGTCCGCCGTGGTGACGCTGGGCGCAGGCAGCCTGGTGATCTCGACCCTCGTCACCCCGGCGGCCGCCGAGCCGAGGCTCAAGACCGTCCCGCAGATGACGTCCGCCGCCGACTCGATCGACGAGCTGATCAGCCGACGGCTGGCCAACCCACGTCTCGGCGCGAACGTCGGCATCTTCGCGGTCGACGCCGGCACCGGCGAGGTCCTGACGAACCACTCGGGCACCGCCTCCATGATCCCGGCGTCGAACATGAAGATCGTCACCGCCGTCACCGCCCTGGCGACCTTGGGTCCGGATCGGCTGCTCACCACGAGAGTGCGTGCGGGGGCACCCGGTGAGGTGATCCTCGAAGGCGGCGGCGACCCACTGCTCACCACACGAGAGCTGCGTCAGCTCGCCAACAGGACGGCCGCGACCCTGCCCCCCGGCCAGCCCGTGACGGTGCGTCTCGACGACTCCTTGTTCCCGTCGGCCGGGCGAGGTCCGGGATGGTCCACCACCTACATCCCCACGGTCGCGTCGACCGTCCAGCCGCTCGCCCGCCTCTGGGACTACGACCGCGATCCGGCGGCCAACGCCGTCCGGGTCTTTGCGAACCGGTTGCAGGCCAAAGGTTTCCCGGTCACGATCGGCACCACGATCGATGCAGGCGAGGCACCGATCATCGCCGAGTCACCTGGGCACACGGTCGGTGACGCGGTGCGCATCATGCTTCGGATCTCGGAGAACAACATCGCCGAAGTGCTCTACCGACAGGTGGCGCTGGCCACCGGCAACACTCCGGACTGGTCTGGATCACGCCTCGCCGCCGAGCAGGTGATGGCATCCCTCGGCGTCGATGCGACCGGGACGTCCCTGCGCGACGGCAGCGGCTTGTCCCGCGAGAACCGCGTGACGCCGAAGTTCCTCGTGGACCTCCTGCGCACCGTGCGGGTGCTGAATCCGGATCCGTTCCGCCTGATGTTCTCGCCCGATGCCATGCCCGTCTCGGGGGTGAGCGGCACTCTGGACGATCGCTATGGACGGTTCATCACGAAGAGGTCCCGGTGCGCTCAGGGCGACGTGATGGCCAAGACCGGCAGCCTGTTCGACACGATCGGCCTGTCTGGCGTGACCGCACCTGGGGATGCACCGGAGCGGATCTTCTCGATCCTGGTGAACGACCGGCCGGCGACGTACTCGGCGCTGACCATCCGACAGGCGGTGGACGGCCTGACCGCGACGATCTCCGGCTGCTGGCGCTGACGCGTTGACCCGGGAGACGTCCTCGGGTCTCGCAAGGATCTCTCGCTCGTCCGGCCGGCCTCTGTCGCGATGTCACGTGCGCATGCGATGCCCTGGCGTCGTGCGCACAGCCCCGCGCGGAGGGCGAGGTGGGGGACGGCGGCGGTCAGCGCAGGGCGCGGGAGATCTCGCCTGCTGCGCGCGCGACGCGAGGGCCCACCTCGGCCTCGGCGAGCTCGCGCAGGGCCAGCACACTGACGCTGGCCTCGAGGCCGGGGACACCGAGCACGGGCACCGCGATGCCGTAGGCGCCCTGCGGTCCGTCACCGGTGGCCACCACCCATGGCGGATCGAGGGGGCGGCCGGCCATCGTTCGCGCGGCGAGGATGGCCCGTCCCGCAGCGCTGTTCTCCAGCGGCTGGCGCGATCCGGGACGAACGCCGACGTGGAGCTCGGCGCGCGCCGGCTCGACCACCACGGCCGACAGTCCGTCGAGGCCGTCGACGACCGTGAGCACAGCGGTGGCGGAGACGGCGTCGGCCAGCAGGCGCAGTGCGGGAAGCGCGGTATCGCGCACCACGGGCTGCACCTGCCGGCCGAGAGCCAGGACGCCCAGGCCCAACCGGCACCGGCCGTCCAACGAGCGACGGATCAAGGCATGCTGCTCGAGGGTCACCACGAGCCGATAGACGACCGTGCGACCGATGCCGAGTGCTGCGGCCAGTTCCGTGACGGTGAGCCCCTCCGGGGCGTCAGCGACCACTTCCAGGACGCGCAGCCCCCGGTCAAGGGTCTGCGAGGTCTCTGCAGCCATGCCAGCTCCGCCTGCAGCGCTGCCCTAGGCCTTCGCGAGTGACTTCACCCGGAAGGCGGAGATGACGAGCAGGATCCCGCTGACCACCGTGAAGATCCCGAACACCCACGCGAGCACCGCGAGGTCCCCGGGCACGAGCAGGATGATGATTCCCAACAGCAGCGAGACGATGCCGCCGAAGATGTTCCAACCGCGGCCCTCCTTGACCTCACCGGCGGTAAAGAGCTGGCCGATGCCGGAGAAGATGAAGTTGATGCCGACAAAGAGCGCCAGCAGCCACACGGCGTCGAGCGGGGAGTCCTCGACGACGAACCCGCGGAACGCGAAGAGGCCCAGGATCAGGGAGAGCACGCCGCCGATGAACAGCAGTGCGCGCATGCCACCGGAGAGACCCTGACCGAATCCCCGGACGATCTCGAAGATGCCCGAGATCACGAGCCAGATGGCGAGGATGACGGCGACGACGACCACGGTCTTGCCGGGCCACGCCATGATGATGATGCCGATGACGATGCTGAGCAGTCCGAGGAAGAGCAGAACACCCCAGGTCT
>JBIIJX010000094.1:0-9389 GCA_044233495.1 Candidatus Nanopelagicales bacterium | reverse complement strand
TGAGCGCCCGGACATCGTCGGGCTCCACGGCGGGGAAGACGGCGATGCGGAGCTGGTTGCGCCCCAGCTTGCGGTACGGCTCAGTGTCGACGATGCCGTTGAGGCGCAGAGCCTTGGTGATCGCCGTGGCATCGATGCTGTCGTTGATGTCGATCGTGGCGACGACGCCGGAGCGCAGTGCGGGATCGGTGACGAACGGGGTGGCGACCGGGCTGGCCTCCGCCCAGTCGTAGATCACGCCCGAGGACTCCGAGGTGCGCGAGACGCACCAGTCGAGGCCGCCGTTGGCGTTGAACCAGTCGACCTGCTCGGCCATGAGGAAGATCGTGGCCAGCGCGGGGGTGTTGTAGGTCTGGTCCTGGCGGGAGTTGTCGATCGCGGTCTGCAGGTCGAGGAAGTCCGGGATCCAGCGTCCGGACTCCTTGATCTCCGCTGCACGCGCGATGGCCGCGGGCGACATGAGGGCGAACCACAGGCCGCCGTCCGAGCCGAAGCTCTTCTGCGGAGCGAAGTAGTAGGTGTCGAAGTCGGCCGCGTTCACCGCGAGGCCGCCGGCGCCGCTCGTCGCGTCGATGATGACGAGGGAGTCCGCATCTGCCCCGGTGACCCGGTAGGGGGTCACGGCCACACCGGTCGACGTCTCGTTGTGAGGGGTGCAGTAGGCGTCGATGCCCGCCTGCGCCGCGAAGACAGGTGCTGAGCCCGGATCGGCCTTGATGATGGTGGGCTCGCCCAGGTGCGGCGCGGCCTTGGCGCCGCTGGCGAACTTGGCCCCGAACTCCCCGAAGGTCAGGAACTGCGCGCGGTCGCGGATCAGGCCGAACGAGGCGACGTCCCAGAACGCCGTGGACCCGCCATTGCCGAGCACGACCTCGTACCCGTCGGGAAGGGAGAACAGGCTGGACAGCCCGGCCCGCAGGCGGCCGACCTGCGACTTCACCGTCTTCTGACGGTGAGAGGTGCCCAGGTAGCTCTGCCACACCTTGGCCAGGGCGTCGACCTGCTCCTTGCGCACCTTCGAGGGGCCCGCACCGAACCGGCCGTCAGCGGGCAGGAGGTCGGCGGGAATGCGGATGTCTTCGGGAGTGGCAGCCACGGTGTTCTCCTGAGTCGGGGGCCTAGGCCCAAACCCTAGTGCGCTGACGGGACAGGTCAGGACGAGGGCGTGTAGCCCGTCGGCGCCACCATGGCTGCGTCCCAGCCGGGTACCTGATCGGGGCGACGCGGTCCGGCTCCGACGTACCTGGCCGAAGGCCGGATCAGTCGACCCGTGCGCTTCTGCTCCAGGATGTGCGCGCTCCAACCCGCGAGCCGTGCGCACGTGAACATCGACGTGAACATCGGCGCCGGCACCTCGGCGAAGTCGAGCACGATCGCGGCCCAGAACTCCACGTTGGTCTCGAGAACGCGATCGGGTCTGCGCTCCCGCAGTTCCTGCAGGGCGGCCTGCTCGAGAGCGGCGGCGATCTCGTAGCGCGGTGCGTCGAGTTCAGCGGCGGTACGCCGCAGTACGCGAGCGCGCGGATCCTCCGCCCGGTACACGCGGTGACCGAAGCCCATGAGCCGCTCGTTGCGGTCGAGCACGCCCTTGACGTAGGCGGTGGCGTCGCCCGTGCGCTCGACCTCCTCGATCATGCCGAGCACGCGTGACGGTGCGCCACCGTGCAGTGGCCCGCTGATGGCGCCGACTGCGCCGGAGATCGACGCGGCGACGTCAGCACCGGTCGACGCGATCACGCGTGCCGTGAAGGTGGAGGCGTTCATGCCGTGCTCGGCCGCGGACACGAAGTAGGCATCGACGGCCTGGACATGGCGTGGATCGGGCTCTCCGCGCCAGCGGCGCATGAACCGCTCGACGATCGTGCTGGCCTCGTCGATGTGGCTCTGCGGGACCATCGGCACTCCGATGCCGCGGGCCGACTGCGCCACGAAGGACAGGGCCATGACGGACACGTGCGCGAGGTTCTCCCGCGCGGTGTCGTCGTCGATGTCGAGCAGGGGGCGAAGGCCCCAGGCGGGGGCGAGCATGGCGATCGCGGACTGCACATCGACGCGGACGTCGCCGGAGTGGATCGGGATGGGAAAGGGCTCGGCGGGCGGCAGGCCCGGGTTGAACTCGTTGTCGACGAGCAGGCCCCACACGTTGCCGAAGCTGACCTTGCCGACGAGATCCTCGATGTCGACGCCGCGGTAGCGCAGCGCGCTTCCGGCGCGATCGGGCTCGGCGATCTGGGTCTCGAAGGCGACGACGCCCTCAAGGCCGGGGACGAAGTCGGACATCGGACTCCTCGTGCAGGGTCGGGTGGTCGGTCGGTGCTCGGCACGATTCAACATGCATCGGGTTTTCGTGGTGTGATCGGGGCATGAGTCTGTGGACCCCGCCCCCGGAGGACTCCCCGGCGCGTCTGGCCGACCTGCGGGTCTCCTACGACGCAGGCACCCTCGAGGAGGCCGACCTCGCGCCCACTCCGCTGGCCGAACGCCATGATCGTCGCATCCGCGAGCGCCGATGCCCAGCCCTCGGCCCGCACGGTGCTGCTGAAGGACGTCGACTCCCGCGGATTCGTCTTCTACACCAACTACGGGTCTCGCAAGAGTCAGGAGCTGGGCGCGAATCCGGGAATCTCGTGCGTGTTCCCGTGGTTCGCGATGCACCGCCAGGTCGTGGTCGTCGGACGCGTGGCCCGCGTGCCCCGCGACGAGGCCGGGGAGTACTTCGCCAGTCGGCCGCACGGCTCGCGCCTGGGGGCCTGGGCGAGCCGGCAGTCCACTGTGATCGACGGACGTGGGGGCATCGAGGCCGAGTACGCGCGCCTCGCCGCGGAGTATCCCGAGGGATCCGACGTGCCGCTGCCGGAGTTCTGGGGCGGGTGGCTCGTCCACCCGACGAGCGTGGAGTTCTGGCAGGGCCGGGAGTCGCGGCTGCACGACCGGCTGAGGTTTGTCGCGCGGCACGAGGGCGGAGCGCTCGACGATGCCACGGCATGGGATGTCGAGCGCCTGTCACCGTAACGCGACGCACTCGACCAGGAGGTGGTCCGCCTGCAGGCTACGAGGTGCCGACTACGTTCAGGTCGAACGTGCGGGCAGCGGCAGCCTGTCGTCGATCGAACGTGATGAATGCATCGGCCGTCGCCAGGATCGCAGTGGCGATGTGCAGGGAATCCAGAGTCCGCACGCCTGTTGATGCGGCGATCGTGGACGCGAGGTCGGCCATCTGCTCGTCGAGCTCGAGGATGATCAGCTGACGCCAGTCGTCGGCGAAACGCATCTGTGCGGTGGCGCGTTCTATCGGACTTTCGATGAAGGAGAGTCCGCGCGCGACCTCGATGTGCAGCAGCCGACACGCGACGATGCCCGATGCCTCGGCTACCAGGATGTTCGCCTCATCGGACCGAGGCTCGAACAGGTATCGCGACAGGAAGAAGCTGCTGTCGATGCATGCAAGCATCAGTCCCCGCGATCCTCGTCGAGGATCTCCTGCACGGATCGGCTCGCACGCGCCGGGGCCGCCGGCGAGAGGCGCATGACGCGCGCAGGAGCCGTGGCGCGACCGTCACGGATCAACTGACGCAGAGCAGGAGGGAGGTCGTCGCGATCGTCCATCGGGGGCGGGGCCAGGACGGCGACCGGCACGCCCCGGTCGGTCACGACGATGAGCTGGCCGTCGTGGGCGGCCTTGACGTATCGGGAGAGGTTCGCCTTGAGCTCTCTGATGCCGACCTTCATGTAGTCACATTAGGTTCGGTTTCGTGACTACGTCAATGCCGGAGTGCCGGATGTCACTAGCCTCGGCAGCAGCCGCGCCGCCGCTGTCACCCCACGGAGCATGGCGGCGGCTCGATGAGGAGAAGTGAGTGGCCCGACTGTTCGCTGACCTGACCCCCCTGCGGGTCAGCGCTCCCTATCGGCGCCTGTGGGCGGCGCTGGGCATCAGCAACGTCGGTCAGCAGATGTCGTCGGTTGCTGTCGGACTGCAGGTGTGGGACATCACGGAGTCGAGCTTCATGGTGGGCCTCGTCGGCCTGGCCCAGCTCATCCCCCTGGTGGCCTTCGGGCTGTACGGCGGGACGCTGTCGGATGCATTCGACCGTCGCACCGTGGGCTACATCTCTGCCATCGGCCTGTGGTCGTCATCCGTATTGCTCCTCATGCAGGCGCTCGCCGGCTGGGACAACGTGTACTTCCTCTACGTCGTCGTGGCTCTGGGCTCGGCCTTCTTCGCGGTGGGCAACCCGGCGCGGCAGGCGATCATCCCCCGGCTGATCGAGCCGGAGCTGCTGCCGGCGGCCAACGCGCTCGGCATGATCACCTGGAACCTCGGCTTCACCCTCGGGCCCGTGCTCGGCGGTCTCGTCGTCGCGGCGACCGGAACCGTCACGTCCGCCTATGCCATCGACGTCGTCGCGTTCGCCCTGCTGACGTGGGCGATGCTCCGGCTGCCAAAGCTGCCGCCGATCATGGAGGCGGGGGGCGAGCGACCCCGGGCGGGTTGGGCGTCGGTACGGCAGGGTTTCGAGTTCCTGCGCGGCAAGCGGAATCTGCAGATGACCTTCTACCAGGACATCGTCGCGATGGTCTTCGGCATGCCGCGCGCACTGTTCCCGGCCATCGCTGCGCAGTGGTACGGCGGAACGACGGCGCAGATCGCGCTCGTGCTCGGACTCCTGTCGGCGGCCCCAGCGGCCGGAGCCCTGCTGTCAGGAGTGTTCTCCGGGTGGCTGGCGCAGGTGCGATGGCAGGGCCGGGCCATCGTCGTGTCGATCGTGGTGTGGGGTGCTGCCATCGCGGCCTTCGGCCTGGTGCGGACGCTGTGGATCGCACTCGCGTTGCTGGCGATCGCAGGAGCCGCCGACAACGTCTCGGCCGTGTTCCGCACGACGATCCTCCAGGCGGCGACGCCGGACGAGTACCGCGGGCGGCTGCAGGGCGTCTTCACCGTGGTCGTGGCGGGTGGACCCCGTCTCGGCGATGTCGAGGCGGGCACCGTGGCTGCCATCGGAGGCGAGGCGTTCTCGGTGGTCTCGGGTGGCGTGCTGTGCATTGCCGGAGCCCTGGGCCTCGTGGCGAAGGACCGCAGCTTCCTCAGGTACGACGCGCGTCATCCGGTGCCGTGATGGGGAGGATCAGTCGCGAGGGGTGACCGGCATCGCTCCGGAAGGCGTGCCACGATGGGGCGTGATCGAAGGCGGGCGACGTGACTGAGCCGACTTGGTCTCCAGACCCAGCATCGGTGGATCGCACGCGCATGGCTGCATTCCATCGGGCGGCCAGCACTTTGTCCGGTCGGCCCGTGACATCCACGCCTGACGTGCACCGGTGGTCGCTGGAGGATCCCGGTGCGTTCTGGTCGCTGGTGTGGGAGCACTTCGGTGTCGTGGGCGACCGCGGTGACCGCGCCTACGTGCCCACGGAGCTGCCCGCCGCGGTGTTCTTCCCGGATGCGCGGGTGAACCTCGCGGAGAACATGCTGGCCCCCTGGGCCGGGTCTGACGAGGTGGCGGCCGTCTGCTGCGGGGCCGAGGCGGGCGAGGTGGTCGTCCGCGACTCGGTCACCGGCCGCGAACTGGTTGACCGGGTGGGCGCTGTGGCCGCCTTCCTGCGGGACGGTGGCGTGCTGCCGGGAGATCGCGTGGCGCTCGTCATGCCCGTCGGCGCCGATGCCCTCGCCTGCACGCTAGGTGCGCTCGCGATGGGCGCGATCGTCAGCACGGTGTCGCCGGAGTTCGGTGCCCCAGCCATCCTCGACCGTCTCGGCCAGCTCGAGCCCGCAGCCCTGATTGCGGCGACGTCCTACCCATGGATGGGCCGGCGGATCGACCGCACCGATGTCATCGACGAAGTCATCGCGGCACTGCCGTCGCTTCGGGTCACGGTGGTGGACGACATAGCGTCGCTGTACTCGCGCAGCGCTGAGCCGCAGTACGCGGCCGTGCCGTTCGACCACCCGGCGTACGTCCTGTTCTCGTCGGGCACGACGGGCCGCCCCAAGTGCCTGGTGCACCGGGGCGGTGGAGTGCTCGTCAAGCACCTCGTCGAGATCGGTCTGCATGCGGATGTGCGCGCCGGTGACCGCATGCTGTTCTACACGACCACCAGCTGGATGATGTGGAACTGGCTCATCTCCACGTTGGCCCTCGGTGCATCGATCGTGCTGTGGGAGGAGTCGCCGACGCATCCGCGGCCCGACGCCTTGTTCGACGTCGCTCGCATGACGGGCACCACTCATCTGGGACTCAGCGCTCGCCTGCTCGACCACTTGCGCACCGAGGACGTCATGCTGTCGTCGTACTCGTCCGGCACCGCGCTGCGTCAGGTGCTGGTGACCGGCTCTCCGCTGTCGGTGCCCACTGCGTCGTGGCTGGCCGAGCAGCTCGGCCCCGACGTGATGCTCAACCCGATCTCGGGCGGCACCGATCTCGTCGGAGTCTTCGTTGGCGGCGACCCGACCCGTCCGTTCCGGGCAGGGGAGATGACCGGGCCCGCCCTGGGGACCGCGGTCGACGTGTTCACCGACGACGGTGTGCCCGCCGCCGACGGGGAGCCGGGGGAACTGGTGTGCACCCAGCCCTTCCCGACCGTGCCGGTCGGCATCTGGGGCGACGCCACGGGCGAGCGGCTGCGGGCGACGTACTTCGACCGCTGGCCCGGCGTGTGGGTGCACGGCGACCGCGCCGTGCGCAGCGTCCACGGCGGCATCGCCATCCTCGGTCGATCCGATGCCACCCTCAACGTCGGCGGGGTGCGCATCGGCACGGCCGAGATCTACGCCGCTCTCGCGGCGGTACCGGGAGTCGTCGACTCCCTCGCCTTCGGCCAGGAGTGGCAGGGCGACACCCGGATCGTGCTGCTCGTGGTGCTGGAGGACGTGGAGTCCGGGCTGAGCGCGGAGCAGGAGCAGGCGATCCGGGCGGCGATCCGCACACACTGCTCGCCCCGCCATGTGCCGGGGGTGGTCCTCGCCGTGCCGGACCTGCCGCGGACTCAGACGGGCAAGATCTCCGAGCTCGCGGTGCGCGAGGCCGTCCACGGTCGTCCAGTGCCCGGGAGAGGGGCACTGGCGAATCCCGAGGCGTTGGACGCCATCGTCGCCCTCATTCCCGTTCCTTCCGCGTAGCGGGACACAGGGGGTCAGCGGGAGGGGCGGTCGCGCAGGGCCTCGATCACGACGTCGTCGACGCTCACCCCGCGGCGCTTGGCCTCCTGGCGCACCGACTTGCGCAGCGACTTCGGCAGCGTGACCTCCAAGGTCACGAGCTTGTCCTTGTCCGGCATGCCGACGGAGTCAGCCGTCGACGAGCGACCGGTGAGCCAGGCGGGATCGGTGCCCGGTGCAGCCGCGCCGTCCACCGGCGTGCTCGGGTGCAGGTCGGCGTCGGGGGCCTTGCGCAGCCCGGCCTTGGGGGCCTCGGACGGGCTCACGACAGATACCGGCGGATGGAGACGCGGGGCATGGCGCGGGCCTGGCGCTTGCGCGGCAGCAGCTTGTCCAGCAGGTCGTCCATGATGTCGGCCACGTCGCGCGACCCGGGGGAGTTCCACGAGTGGAGCGGGCTCACTGCCCGCTGCGACTGCGGGATCGCCGAGCAGTCCGGGATGGGCGGGTCGTAGACCAGGGATCCGTGGGCCTGGCCGAGGCGCTGCAGGTTCAGCAGGTGCTCGCGGTCCCGCGCATCGAAGCGGTTGACGACGACGGCCGCGGTTCGCAGGCCCGGGTTCGTCGTGGAGGAGATGATCTCGACGGCCTCGAGGGCCTCCTTCGCCCCGTGCAGGGAGAAGTGGCTCGGCTCGGTGACCACGACGGCGACGTCGGCGGTGCTCAGCGCATTGCGGGTGAGCTCGCCGAGGGAGGGCGGGCAGTCGATCAGCACCAGCTCGTACTCCCGGGGCACCGTGGCCAGGGCCGTGCGCAGGCGCAGGGCGGAATTGCGGCCCTGGCTGACGTTTCGGTGCTCCAGGCTGCGCTCCGAGGGAAGGACGTCGATGCGCGGATCCCAGCCGCTGGCGACGACGGCGTCGGCGGCCACCCCCGGCCGAGCGTCGGCGAGGACGTCACTGGTGGTGAACACCGCACCGGTCGGGTCCAGGCACATGGTGGCGTTGGCCTGGGGGTCGAGGTCGATCACCAGGGTGCGCAGGCCGCGGTCCCATGCCGAACTCGCCAGCCCCAGCGCGACCGTCGTCTTCCCCACGCCGCCCTTCATGGACAGGATGGCGATGACGGTCATGCTGTCATCCTGTCACCGGCAACCACACCTGCCGTGCAGGCGCGAGGGGCCACCTCCGGTGCGTGCGCTCACGTCCCCTTGATCGACGCGAAGTCCGCGAGCGCGACGTCGCGTTCGGCCGCGTGGTCGACGATGGGCTCGGGGTAGCCGTGCAGGTATCCGTCGAGGGCCTTCCACGGCTCGTGCACCGACTTGCCGGGCAGATGGCGGAGCTCCGGCACGTAGCGGCGCACGTAGTCGCCGTCGGGGTCGAACTTCACCCCCTGCAGCACGGGATTGAACACGCGGTAGAACGGCGAGGCGTCGGTGCCGCAGCCCGCGGTCCACTGCCAGCCGTGCGCGTTGCTCGCGAGGTCGCCGTCACGCAGCCAGCGCATGAACTCCGCGGCCCCGCGCTGCCAGGGCAGGTGAAGGTCCTTGACGAGGAAGCTGGCGACCACCATGCGGACGCGATTGTGCATCCACCCCTCGGTGCGCAGCTGGCGCATGCCCGCGTCCACGAAGGGGTAGCCCGTCCGGCCCTCGCTCCAGGCGGTCAGGAGAGCGGTGGCGTCCTTGCCCGTCGTCCACGGCATCGCGGTGTCGAACCGCGCATCGAGCGAGCGGCGTGCACTGTCCGGGTGCTGCGCGAGCACGTCGGCGTAGAACTCGCGCCAGGCCAGCTCCTTGCTGAACACCTGGTCGTCTGGTCCGAGGTCGGCGAGCAGGGATCGGGGATGGATCTCGCCCCACTTCAGGTGGTGGCCCATCGCGCTCGTGCCGGCGAGGTCGGCGCGGTTGCGCAGGTCGGCGTAGTCGGCCAGACCGGCCGCCCGGAACTGCGCCCACCGCTCCCATGCCGCCTCCTCGCCCGCGGGCGGCAGCACGAGGTCGCCGAGATCCGGCCGTGGGGGTCGGCCTTGGCACGGCACGGGCTCCCACCACTCGACGTCAGCGGGGACATCCCCGGCCGGCTGGCGCCAGCCGTGGCGAACCCAGGCGCGCCAGAACGGTGTGTAGACGCGATAGGAGGTGCCGTCGTCCTTGGTGACGCGACCGGGGGCCACGGCATACGGCGAGCCGGTGCGCACCAGCGGCACCGGCAGTGCTGCCTCGACGGCGTGGTCGCGGGCGGAGCCGTACGGCCCGAAGTCAGCCGCGATGTGGACGCTGGTCGCGCCG
>JBIIJX010000093.1:0-9539 GCA_044233495.1 Candidatus Nanopelagicales bacterium | reverse complement strand
GCTCGCGATAGTCCAGACACAGATGCACCCGGGGGATGCCTGGCAGCAGGCCGACGTCGAGACCGAGGTCGCGATACAGGGAGTGCTCGGCCTCCTCAAGCCATTCAAGTGCTGCCGAGAAGTGGTTGTGCCCCGCCGCGTCGGTCTGGCGCCAACCCAGGCGTCGTCGCAACCGGATTCGCGCACCGGTGATCTGCTCAGACGGGGATGCCGCCTGCTCTGACGGGAATGTCGACATCCGCCCAGTCTCCTCTATTCACCCGCCGACCCGACTTGCGGAGCGACGCTGCTACGAGACCGAGGGCGTGGCCGCTCGTCGCGATTCCGCCGTTGCCTCGACCCATTCCACGATCGAACTGGTCGTGGCCCCCGGGGTGAACACACGTGCGACACCGAGCGCCTCGAGTCCCGGAATGTCCTCCTCGGGGATGATGCCGCCGCCGAAGACCACAATGTCGTCCGCATCCCGCTCACGCAGCAGCGCCACGACATCCGCGAACAGCGTTCTATGTGCTCCCGACAGGATGGACAGCCCGACGAAGTCGGCGTCCTCCTGTACAGCAGCAGACACGATCTGCTCGGGAGTCTGGCGGAGGCCGGTGTAGATGACCTCCATACCGGCATCTCTCAGGGCGCGAGCGACAACCTTGGCGCCGCGATCGTGCCCGTCGAGCCCGGGCTTGGCGACGAGGACCCGAATGGGAACTGGCATAGGCGAAGGATAGGTCAATGCTGACTGCCGGGAGAGACGTGCGTGCCATAACCCACTGCTACCGTCCCTCCGTGAGCGCCTCGGACGTGACGGACGCCTACCTCGCGGATCTTCGCTTGGAGCGCCAGCAGCCTGGGCTGGAGGCACTGAGCGCCATCATGGTCCGGCACATCGCCCGCTACCCCTTCGCCAACATTGGCGTTCAACTGGGTGAGGATCTGCCCTTGGATCTGGGGTCGATCTACGACCGTCTCGTCCGACGTCAGCGTGGCGGATACTGCTACGACCACAACGGCCTGCTCATCGAGGTGTTGGCGGAACTCGGATATGACGTACGCCTGCAAATGGCGCGAGTCCTCCTTACCGGGTCACAGCACCCTCCCCTGACTCACCGATTCACGCGAGTGCGGCTCGATGGCGATGAGTACATCGTCGATGTCGGGTTCGGCCCGAACGGGCCGCCATTCCCGGTGCCCATGCGCACCGCCGGAGGCAACGACTCACGCTATCGGGTGGTGGCGCACGGCAACGTCGGCTTTCAGTTCGAGGAGCGCAGCCAGGGCGGGTGGCTGCCGCTCTACCGATTCGACGATGTTCGCTGCGGCGACTCCGACGTCGTGCTCGGCCACTTCTACTCGCACCGTCATCCGGATGCCGGATTCGTCCGCAACCTCGTGGCCTCGCTGATCCTGACGAACGAGGTGCGCTCGTTGCGCAATCACGACTACTGGGTCATCCGTGCTGACGGCACAACGAGTGAGCAGGTGGAGAGCCCGGCTCGACTGCACGAGATCCTGACACAAGAGCTTCGGATCATGGTCACGTCGAGTGAGAGTGATCGCCTCTTCTCCGGCTTCACACGCTGAACAGACGCGTCCCGCGTGCAGGGGATGGTGTGTCGGGACCTGGGCCTGTCTCAGGCGAGGCCTCCTCCAGGGCCGAGTGCTGCACGAGGACGGCAGCCCGATCCCCGGGCTCTTCGCCGGCGGAGGCACGGCTGTCGGCATCTCCGGCCCCGACAGCCGTGGCTACTCCTCCGGCAACGGCCTGCTCAGTGCATGCGGGCTGGGCTGGATCATCGGGGAGCACCTCGCCACCCGCGGCTGATCGGCGAACAGGGTCGGCCCCTCACACCTCCAGAGTCCGCCTTCTGCTGGCGTACTCATCTGCATCGATCTCCCCCGCGGCCAGACGTCGGTCAAGGATCGACCGTGCCGACTCCGAATTGCCGGAGCGCGTCGGCTCCGTCCGAGTGGTGCGCACCACCGCCCACACCACCAGCCAGATGATGCTCCCCCAGAACAGCAACATCACTCCCATGCCCATGAACGCGGTGAACCCCCAGTCACCCTGATACCAACCCATCAACGTCACCACCTCCTGCGGCAGCAGACCCCAGCGGTCCTCTACTCATGGTGCGTCGCCGATGCGGCGGTGTCCTGCTGGCCGACGGTGCTCTTCCCGGCAAGCTTCCGCCCTGCAGCAGGTGGCCGCCTACGGGCCGGCACACGGTGAGCCGTCGCGATTTGAATGGCAACAGGCCCCTCTCCTCACGCCTCACCCAGCGGCGTCCACTTGCGCATGCAGGGGGAGCTCCTGTGGCTGAGCGTTGATGCCCGGATCGAGCAGCCGCTCATGCAGGTCGGTGCTCACTCGAAGGAAGGGTGCGGGGGCTGACCAGCCGACTCGCGAACGATCGATCCCGGCCCTAGCGTCCCCTCATGGACATCACGCGCCTCGTCGGCGTCTACCGCGCCGACGGTGGCCTGCGGGGTGAGCTGCGCTACCTCGTGGGTCACTACCTGCGCGGGGAGTCGTGCAGCCTGTGCGAGATCACGCACGGTCACCTTCGCCGCAAGGCCGCCTGGGACGACGCCGTGTCCTGCCTCGAGATTCCGTTCGACCTGCGACATCTCAACGAACTCGACCCGGACCTCCGCGCCTACGTCGGCGACGACGCGGCGATGGTCGTCGCCGTCACCCCGACCGGCTATGTCACGCTGCTGACGAACGCCGAGCTTGCCGCAATGGAAGGTGACGTCAGTGCATTCATGGCGTTGCTGGAAGGACGGATCCGCACCAGACATCAGTAGGGCGCCCGGGGCTCGAACCCGGAACCTACGGATTAAAAGTCCGCAGCTCTAACCATTGAGCTAGCGCCCCGGGACTGGTGGGTCTTCGGACTGATATTCGGTCTGAAATTGAGCCAGTCTCCGACGCAAGGCTATCTGCGGGGATCTGCAGCCCTTCATCACCTCTCCACACCCTTGCTCGTGCGCGTCACTCGTATAGCCTCGACGTTCCCGCGACCCGTTCGAGCATCTCGTCGCGCGAGGTGACTCCAATGTCAGGACTATTCCCCGTCAGTACACGGCGGCGTAGGCGCGGCAGCGGCTCGGAGCGTCACGGTCGCGGATGGTCTCCCCCTCGCCGCGGCGCACCGTGATGGCCGTCTCGATCAGGTCGGGGGCGAACCAGGAGCGCGCGATGTCGTCCTTCAGGAAGGCCTCGGTGGCCTCGTCGAGCGTCGCAGGCAGCGGGGGGAACGTCGAGTCGTCGATGTGACCGGTGAGCACCGATTCGAGCGAGAGCTTCCTGTCGAAGCCGTCGCACATGGCGTTGATGAGTGTCGCGAGGACCAGGTGAGGATTCGCGGTGGCGTCGGCCGCCCGGTACTCCAGGTTGAACGACCGTGCCGGATCGCTGCCCGGCGGCAGGGCCGACACGCGCACGAGTGCCTCGCGGTTGTGCAGGCCGACGAAGGCGCCCGCTGCGCTCCACCGATGCGGAGTGAGACGAAGGGCCGACACATGGCTCGGTGCCGTCCACATGATCAGCGCGGGAGCGTGCGCAAGGATGCCCGCCGACGCAGTCGAGGCCAGGCTTGACAGGCCCTGCAGACCGGCGGGGTCGTACGAGACGGGCTCGTCACCGCGCCACAGCGACAGGTGAACGTGGACTCCGTTGCCGACGGCATCCGGATGGAGCAGCGGAGCGAACGTCGCCCGCCGGCCGTGCATGCGAGCGACCGTCCGGACGATGTCGCGCACGAGCACGGCGGTGTCGGCGGCGGTCATGGCCGGCTTCGGCTTCACCGTCACCTCGAACTGGCCCGGACCGTACTCCGGCAGCCAGTTCTCCCAGTCGATGCCCGCAGCCGTGAGCGCCTGTCGCGCCGCAGCACCGAACGGCTCGCCGTCGGCCAGTCCCTGGAGCGTGAACGCACCCGTGCCCTCAGCGTTGCCGTCGGTGTCGACGAGCGCGAACTCATGCTCGAACGCCGCCACCACCTGGATGCCGTGGTCGGCGTCCAGTCGCGCGATGGCCCTGGCCAGGGCGGCGCGCGGACAGCACTCCCACGGGGTGCCATCGGGCAGGGTCTGGGTCGCGAGGAACACCTGCGCCGACCCGCCGGGCAGCGGGATGGTCGCCTGCGTCGACATGTCGGGCAGCAGCCGCAGGTCGCCGAGCGCACCGAAGGGATTCGGCTCGATCAGGTGACCGAAGGCGTTGATCGCCAGGTCGGCCGGCACCCAGCCCACACCGGAGGCGGGATTGAGGTCGGCGAGAGGCAGGGCGCGCCCGCGCGTCATGGCGGCAAGGTCGTTCGTCACGACGAAGGCCAGGGTTGAGTCGGTCATCACACGCTCCTCAGACGATGGGGACGACGTCGATGGTGCCCGACGCGAGGTCGACGGTCAGCAGGTGGCCGTTGTCGAGCGGGCGCTGGTCGGGAGCATGGGGGCGCACCCCCATCGACCACGCACTCACCGCCCCATCATGCACGCCCCAGGTCAGGTGGAAGTAGTCCTCGTCCACGTCGGGCGACCGGTTCTCGGGCTTGTGGAGGCAGGCGACCGCCAGGGTCGTCGGCGTGAGGATCATCGAGTTGATCGAGGTGAAGGCGAAGTCCGCGAGGAGCTTGGCCGTGTGCCGGTAGGCGTCGACGACGTCACCGTCAGCGCGTCGCAGCTCGGTCATGAGCACGCCGAAGTAGCGCTCGCTGTCGGTGTCGCCACGGAAGTCCGCCTGCAGGTCGGCGTCGATGTGCGGCAGCAGGGCAGCGGATTCGGGGACCATCCCGTTGTGGACGAAGGCCACCGTGCCGCCGGGGATCGACGCGAGGAAGGGATGGGTGTTGCCGATGTTGACGTCGAGACCCTCCGTGGCCCAACGCAGGTGGATGAGCCCAGCCGTCGCGGCCTCGTTCTCCACGGCCGCCAGGAACTCGGCGGACACATGCGCGGGCTCGGCTCCACGCTGGACCGTGATACCGGGACCGGTGACGACACGCCCGTACCCCCAGCCGTCACAGTGCATGCGACTCAGCTCGGCGAGCTGGCCGGCATCGACGCCAAGGACCTCACGCGGGGTGAGCGGCACCTCGCTACGCCACGCGAGAAGTCGGCACATGGCTCGGCTGATCCCTTCGTGCGCTCATCCGGCCGCCGGGGTCCAGTCGGGCCGGTAGGGGGTGCCGTTGTCCCACACGTCGGTGGTGAGCCCGATCGACGAGACCAGCGCCCGCACCGCCTGCTCCGAGTCGGCGGGGACCACCAGCAGCATGCCCCCGGAGTACTCGGAGTCGTCACGGTTCAGCGAGTCGGCCATCGCGTCGAAGGGCTGCAGGTGGAGACCACGGCTGCCGAGGCTGGGATACGTATCGGCGCAGACGATGAGCTCGCCCAGAGGGCCGGAGATCCAGCCCAGCACACCGATGAAGTGCCCGACATTCCATTCGGGCGCCTGTCCGGAGTCGTCACCGTCGATCACCGTCGCGAGGACTTGCTCCAGTTCCAGGTCCGAGCCCCAGAGGAAGCGCGTGGCGCTGTTGGCGATCACCAGCCCGTCGACGTCGAGATCTGCGACTCCCGCGAGCAGGGCCTTGACGTTGTCGGCGGTCCAGCGTCCACTGACGGGGACGGCCACGAGGCGTCCGTCCGACAGGGCGCGGGCAGCGACCATGAGTCCCTCGGACGCGGTGCCCGAATCGACGTCCGGGTCGTCGGTGCGCGGCAGGTCGAGCACGTAGTCGTCGCGGCCAGGCTCGCCCGGGGGCAGTGAGTCCGAGGTCTGCACCACACTGAGGAGAGAGCCCGCCGCCCGACCCACGTGGTCCTGCTCGAGGTCGCGATCGTCGAGAGCCCGCAACGCGAGGGTGACCCAGAAGGCGCCGCACAGCTCGTTCTTCTGCGGCATCTCCTGCTGGTGCTGGGCAAGGATCTCCCGTGCACCGGGCAGGATGGTCACGGTGAGGGTCGCCGCAGGCATATCCGCAGCCTGAATGTCGGCAATGTTTCTGTCAAGGGATTCTGCAAGGTCCGCTGTAATGATCCGTACAGCAGTGGCACGATCGTCCCGGTGTACCGTCGGGGCCCAGGTGGGCCCGGAGTCGAGGGGGTGGCAGCGTGGTCGCTGCGGACGCTGCACGCGCGGGAGACGGCGCTCGCTCGGCGCGATCCACCGAGCCCTTCTCCACACTGCTGCTCGAGCAGATGGACACCCTCACCGCGAGCGAGAAGCGAGTAGCCCGCGCCATCCTCGCCGACTACCCGCTCGCCGGGCTCGACTCGGTCGCCGCCCTGGCCAGCAAGTCGGGCGTGAGCGCACCGACGGTCCTGCGCCTGGCCACCAAGTTCGGCTTCAGCGGGTGGACCCAGTTCCAGGCCGTGCTGCGCGAGGAGGTCTCCCAGCGCCTCGCGTCGCCGCTGTCGATGTACGAGCAGGTGCGCGCGGTCCCGTCCCCCGGTGCGGGAGTGCGCGGGGGTTCCGTGTTCGTCGATGCGCTGAGCACGTCACTCGCCCGGCTCAAGCCCGAGGTGCTCGACAGCGCCGTCGAGATGCTCACCGACCCCCGAGCCCGCGTCCATGTCATCGGCGGCCGTTTCTCGTCGGCCTTGGCCACCTACTTCGCCACGCACCTGCAGCTGCTCCGGCCCCACGTCTCGACGGTGTCCGAGATCCCCGTGCATCGCAGCAACCAGGTGCTCGACCTCGGACGCAGTGACGTCGTCGTCGCCCTCGACTTCCGCAGGTACCAGAAAGACACCATCGACTTCGGCAATGCAGCCGCCGCTCAGGGTGCCCGCGTCATCCTGTTCACCGATCCCTGGCTCTCGCCGCTGGTCAGCAGCGCGCGCCTGGTGCTCACGGTGGAGACCACCTCCCCGTCGCCGTTCGATTCGTCCGTGGCGGCCATCGCGGTACTCGAGCTGCTCATCCACCGCATCGTCGAGTCCATGGGTCAGGACTCCCTCGAGCGCATGCGGGCCCACGACTCGCTCAACCAGGGATTCATGCTGGGCCAGGCGGATCTGTGACCTCACTGGAGGACGGCGCGGGCATCCTCCGCGAACACTTCGGTCATCTCGTGGAGGACGAGCCCCAGCTCGAGGGGCTGCCGGGAGAGCGCGACATCAACATCCGCGTGCTCGCCGAGCCGGGTGCCGTCCTGAAGATCTACGGAGCCCACGATCGTGACTGGCTGCGGGCACAGGACTCCGCTCTTCGCTGGCTGGAGGACGGCGACCTGCCGGTGCCCCGGGTGCTGCACGACGAGCTCGTCGACCTGCCCGGAGATCGGATCGCCCGACTCGTGTCGTGGATCGACGGCCTGCCCTGGTCGCAGGTCACCACGAGTGCCGAGCACCTGCGCGCCCTCGGCCTGCTCGTCGCGCGTGTCGATGCGCGCCTGAGCGACCTGGTTGTCGGCGCCGACGAGCGGGCCGTCCTGGAGCGCCCCTTCCGCTGGAACATGATGCAGGCCACCGAGCTCGCGGATTCCGTCGACCTCATCGCCGATCCGGTTGTACGTGAGGTGTGCATCCGTGAGTTGAGTGCCTTCGTCGAGCACGTGCTCCCCGCCCTGCGTGCACTGCCGAGCCAGGTCATCCACAACGATGCGAACGAGAACAACATCGTCGTCGATGGCGACGCCATCAGCCTGATCGACTTCGGCGACATCGTGTGGGCGCCGCGCATCGTGGGCCTGGCCACGGCGATCGCCTACGCGACGACGGCTCTCGAGGATCCGCTCGTCGACGTCCTGCCACTGGTGCGCGGCTACCACCTGGCAGCGCCGCTGACTCCCACCGAACTCGACCTCCTGTGGCCTCTCGTCCGCATGCGGCTCGTCATGAGCGTCATCAATGCCGCCGTGCAGAGTGCGGCCGATCCCGGCAACGACTACCTCCTCGTCAGCCAGGACGCCGTGCCCCGGACGCTCGTCGCCCTCGCCGAGGCCGACGACTACCTGGCGCTGTGCCGCGTACGCGAGGCGTGCGGCTACGAGCCGAGCCCGCGGGCCCAGGCCGTGCGCCAGCACCTGCGCACGGCGTCCGCCGCGCCGGTCGTTACGTGGCAGACCGCCGACTGGATCGACTGGTCGGCCGGATCCTCCGATCCCCGCACGAGCGAGGGGGTCAGCCGGCTGCTGGAGCGGGTCGACGTCATCGCCGGCCGCTACGGCGAGGACCGCGATGTGTACTCCGGCCCGGCATTCACGGGCGCCGAGCGCACCATCCACCTCGGCCTCGACCTGTTCCAGCCGGTCGGCAGCGACGTGTTCTCCCCCTACGACGGCACGGTCGAGGCGATCGAGGCCCGCCCGGACGACCTCGACTACGGCCACGTCGTCCTGCTTCGACATGCCACAGACGACGGCGTCCCGTTCTGGACCCTGTACGGCCACCTCGACCCCGAGTGCCTCACGTCCCTCGCGCCGGGGCAGAACGTGGCCGCCGGGGAACGCGTCGGGCGCATGGGCGCCGAGGCCGACAACGGCAACTGGCCGCCGCACGTGCACGTGCAGGTGCTCACCGACCTGTGCGGCATGGGCACCGACTTCCACGGGGTCGCGCCGCGTGCGGAGTCGACACTGTGGCGCAGTCTCTCACCGAATCCCAACCTGATGGTCGGCATTCCTCCGGCGAACGGGATGTCATCCGATGCCCACCCGGGGCTGGGCGGAGCAGAGATCATCCGACAGCGCGAGGTTCGACTGTCGCGCAACCTCAGCCTGAACTTCCGGGAGCCGCTGCACATCGTTCGCGGCGAGGGCGCCTACCTCTACGACGCGGATGGTCGCGCCTACCTCGACCTCGTCAACAACGTGGCGCACGTCGGTCATGCGAACCCCTACGTGGTGCAGGCCGGCACCCGCCAGATGGGGATCCTCAACACCAACACCCGCTTCCTGCACGACGCGATCGTCGAGTACGCGCGCGGCCTCGTGGCCACGCTGCCCGATCCGCTCTCCGTCGTGTTCCTCGTCAACTCCGGCAGCGAGGCCAACGACCTCGCGATCAGAATCGCCCAGGCCCACACCGGCGCGCGGGGCTGGCTGACCCTGCGCCACGCGTACCACGGTCACACCGCGAGCGTCGTCGAGATCAGCCCGTACAAGTTCCTCGGCCGTGGTGGCCTGGGCACGCCGCCGCACGTGCGCATCGTCGACCTGCCCGGTCAGCCCGACGGCGTCGACGTCGCCGCGGCCCTCGCGTCACTCGATCAGCCGCTCGCGGCCTTCATCGCCGAGGGGATCATGAGCACGGCCGGCCAGGTGACCCTGCCCGCGGGCTTCCTGGCCGAGGCTTACGACGTGACGAGGGCCGCGGGGGGCGTGTGCGTGGCCGACGAGGTGCAGATCGGCCTCGGTCGCGTCGGTGACGCCTTCTGGGGATTCCAGCTGCACGGCGTCGTGCCCGACATCGTCACGATGGGCAAGCCGCTCGGCAACGGCCATCCCCTCGCGGCCGTCGTCACGACGCCGTCGATCGCCGCCTCCTTCCACAACGGAATGGAGTACTTCAACACCTTCGGCGGCAAC
>JBIIJX010000264.1:0-3023 GCA_044233495.1 Candidatus Nanopelagicales bacterium | reverse complement strand
GGGGCATCTCCGATCACGACTTCCAGACGATCGTCAACGCCGGGGCTCTGCTGCTCGTCGAGGAGACGGTGGCTGCAGGAGTCGACCAGGCGGCGGCGCGCAAGTGGTGGACGGGAGAGCTCACGCGCATCGCGAACGATCGCGGTGTGGAACTCGACTCCCTGGGAGTCACACCGCAGCAGATCCGTCGGGTCGAGGATCTGCTCGCCTCGGGGGCCCTGAACGACAAGCTCGCGCGCCAGGTCTTCGACGGAATCATCGCCGGCGAGGGGGATGTCGACGCGGTCGTCGCCGGCCGCGGCCTGGCGGTCGTCAGCGACGACTCCGCACTCCTCGCGGCCATTGATGCGGCTCTGGCCGAGCAGCCCGACGTGGCCGACAAGATCCGCGGTGGCAAGGTGCAGGCGGCCGGGGCGATCGTCGGGTCGGTGATGAAGGCCACGCGCGGGCAGGCCGACGCCGCGAAGGTGCGGGCGCTCCTGCTGGAGCGCCTGGGCGTGCAGGAGTAGCCGTGCGGGGGGCGATGCTCCCGGACGACGTCCGCCCGATCGACCCGCCCATCCCGGTCGTCACGCGCCCGGAGGACGTCGTCTTCTATGTGCCCCGGTACATGGGTCCGCAGGAGGACCTCGCACTCATGGCGCACATGCCGAACCTGCAGGTCGTGCAGCTGCTCACCGCGGGGTACGACGCCGCTCTCTCGCACCTGCCCGGTGGCGTGACGCTCTGCAATGCCGGGGGAGTGCACGACGCGAGCACGGCGGAACTCGCCGTCGGGCTGATCCTCGCCTCGCTGCGCGGGCTCGATGCCTTCGCCCGCGCGATGCCCGCGGGCGGCTGGCTCTACAGCAGGCGTGAGGCCTTGGCCGACAAGCGCGTGCTCATCGTGGGTGCCGGGGGCGTCGGTCGCGCCGTGAGGTCGCGCCTCGAGCCGTTCGAGGTCCAGGTGTCGATGGTCGGGCGCACGGCCCGTGCGGGTGTCCACGCCGCGGACGACCTCCCCGATCTGCTCGGGTCGGCCGATGTCGTCGTGCTCGCCGTCCCGCTCGACGACACCACCCGGGGCATGGTCGACACCGCCTTCCTGGCCCGCATGCGCGACCGGGCCCTGCTCGTCAACGTGGCCAGGGGGCCCGTGGTCGACACCGACGCGCTGGTCGCCGCCGTCGCCTCCGGGCGCATCCGCGCCGCGCTCGACGTCACCGATCCCGAGCCGCTGCCGCCCGGCCATCCGCTCTGGACGCTCCCCGATGTCCTCATCAGCCCGCACGTAGGAGGAAACACGTCGGCGTTCCTGCCGCGCGCCCGGCGACTGGTCGTCGACCAGATGAGGCGATTCGCGACGGGGCAGCCGCTCGACTTCGTCGTCGTCGGCTGAGGCCCGGACCACGGGCCCACCGCCGAGGCGGACGCGAATAGGCTGCAGTCATGACCACCATGAAGCCGCGCAGCGTCGACGTCACCGAGGGCCTGGAGCGAGCCGCTGCACGCGGGATGCTCCGTGCCGTCGGCATGACCGACGAGGACTTCCCCAAGCCGCAGATCGGCATCGCCTCGAGCTGGAACGAGATCACCCCCTGCAACCTGTCCCTCGAGCGGCTCGCTGTCGCCGCCAAGGAGGGTGTGCATGCCGGTGGCGGATTCCCGATGCAGTTCGGCACGATCTCGGTCTCCGACGGCATCTCGATGGGTCATGAGGGCATGCACTTCTCGCTCGTATCGCGCGAGATCATCGCCGACTCGGTAGAGGCCGTCATGCAGGCCGAGCGCCTCGACGGCATGGTCACCTTCGCCGGCTGCGACAAATCCCTGCCCGGCATGCTCATGGCCGCCGCCCGCCTCGATCTCGCCTCGGTGTTCGTGTACGCGGGGTCGATCCTCCCCGGCCATGTGAAGCTGTCCGACGGCACGGAGAAGGACGTCACGATCATCGACGGATTCGAGGCGGTGGGCGCATGTGCGCGCGGACTCATGTCTCGCGAGGACGTCGATGCCATCGAGCGCGCCATCTGCCCCGGTGAAGGTGCCTGCGGTGGCATGTACACGGCCAACACGATGGCGAGCGCTGCCGAAGCCATGGGCATGTCGCTGCCCGGATCCGCGGCGCCGCCGGCCGTCGACCGCCGCCGCGATGGCATCGCCCGCAAGTCGGGCGAGGCCGTCGTCGAACTGATCCGGCAGGGGATCACGACGCGAGACATCATCACGCGGCAGTCGCTGGAGAACGCCATCGCCGTCTTGATGGCCTTCGGCGGCTCGACGAACGCTGTTCTGCACCTGCTCGCCATTGCGCATGAGGCGCACGTGGACCTGCACATGGAGGACTTCCATCGCATCGGCTCGAAGGTCCCGCTGCTCGCCGACGTGAAGCCTTTCGGCCGCTACGTGATGAGCGACGTCGACCGAGTCGGTGGCGTGCCCGTCATCATGCGGGCCCTCCTCGATGCGGGGCTGCTGCACGGCGACTGCCTCACGGTGACGGGCCGGACGATGGCGGAGAACCTTGCAGCCATCGAGCCTCCGGATCCCGACGGCACGATCCTGAAGGCGTCGAAGGACGCCATCGCACCAACGGGCGGCATCACGATCCTGTCCGGCTCGCTCGCGCCTGAGGGTGCGGTGGTGAAGAACGCGGGTGTGCCGGTGGAGGTGTTCGAGGGCAGTGCCCGGGTGTTCGAGCGCGAGGAGTCGGCGATGGCGGCGCTGGAGGACGGCACGATCCAGGCCGGGGACGTGATCGTCATCCGCTACGAGGGCCCCAAGGGTGGTCCGGGGATGCGCGAGATGCTGATGATCACCGGGGCGATCAAGGGGGCCGGGCTGGGCAAGGACGTGCTGCTGATCACCGACGGCCGGTTCTCGGGGGGCACCACGGGTCTGTGCGTCGGGCATGTGGCTCCGGAGGCGGTGGACGCAGGTCCGATCGGGCTGGTCGCCAACGGTGATCGTGTCCGGATCGACATCGCGGCCCGCAGGCTGGACCTGCTGGTCGACGAGGCCGAGCTGGAGGCGCGCCGGGCGTC
>JBIIJX010000145.1:0-6552 GCA_044233495.1 Candidatus Nanopelagicales bacterium | reverse complement strand
CCTTCGTCCCGCTGCCGCCCCGGTACGAGCGGGGGGTGCTGGCCAAGTACGCGAAGCTGGTGGGCTCGGCCTCCCGCGGGGCGGTCTGCGACTGATGCGGCTGGCACGGATCGGCGAACCAGGCAGGGAGATCCCCTGTGTCCTCGATGCCGACGGCACCGCCCGCGACGCGCGCTCGGTGACAGCGGATTTCGACGGTGCGTTCTTCGCGTCCGGCGGTATCGAAGCGCTTCGCGGGCTGGAGCCGGCGTCTCTTCCCGTGATCGCCCCAGGCCAGCGCATTGGTGCGCCGGTGGCGAGACCGTGGAACGTCTGGTGCATCGGCCTGAACTACATCGACCATGCGGCCGAGTCCAAGATGCAGGTTCCCACCGAGCCGATCGTCTTCTCGAAGTCGTCGCGCTGCGTCGTCGGCCCCTTTGACGACGTCAAGCAGCCCCGCGGCGCGACGAAGATGGACTACGAGGTCGAATTGGCCGTGGTCATCGCCCGTGAGTGCCGTTACCTCCAGACTGATGACGAAGCGCGTGCGGCCATCGCCGGCTACGCCATCGCGAACGACGTCTCCGAGCGTGCCTTCCAGATGGCATCGGGTGGCCAGTGGACGAAGGGCAAGACGGCTGAGACGTTCAATCCGCTCGGTCCCTGGCTGGTGACCCCGGATGACCCCGCTGTGCAGGGCGACCTGGAGCTCACTCTCGACGTGAACGGTGAGCGTCGGCAGACCGGACGCCTGTCCTCCCTGATCTTCGACATCCCGACGATCATCCGTCACCTCAGCCAGTACGCGGTGCTGGAGCCGGGTGACGTGATCGACACCGGCACTCCACCGGGCGTTGCCATGGGAATGTCCAATCCGGGGTGGATCGGAGCGGGGGATCAGCTTCGTCTGGCCATCACTGGTCTGGGCGAGCAGCGCACCCGCATCATCTCCGCCTGACCGCCCGGATCAGGCGAACTGGTCCCAGTTCGCGCCGCTGAGGATGCCACCCTCGATCGTGATGGCCTGACCTGTGACGTAGCTGGAGGCGTCGCCGGCGAGGTAGAGGACGGCCCCGACGAGTTCACGGGGTTCCATGAGGCGGCCGAGCGGGGTGAGCTCGTCGAAGAATCGCTGGCGGTGAGGTTCACCCCAGAGGGGCTTCGTGAACTCCGTGCGCACGACTGAGGGTTCGATGCAGTTCACCCGGATCGAATCCCGCGCCCACTCCTGCGCGAAGGATCGCGTCATCGAGGTCACGGCGGCCTTCGTGGCGGCGTACACGCTGATCGTCTGGTAGCTGTACTTGGCGCTGAGAGAGGAGACGTTGACGATCGAGCCGCCGCCACGCGCCTTCATGCCTGCGTGGACGGCCTGACACAGAAAGAAGATCGCGCGCATGTTGACGGCGACAATGGCGTCGAAGTCCTCGGGCGTGACGTCGTCGATGGGCTTGCGCCGGTTGATGCCGACACAGTTCACGAGGATGTCGATGCGCCCCATGGCGCCCTCGGCCTCGGCGATGAGCGCGGCACAGGCTGCTGGGTCGGAGACGTCCACTGCGAAGGCGTGGGGCATTCCGACGGCCTCGGCGCGCTCCATCGTGAGGTCCTGGATCCCGACGGTGGCGCCCGCTGCGGCGAGCCCTCGGGCGAGTTCGCTGCCGATGACTCCACCGCCACCGGTGACCAGTGCCGTGCGCCCTTCGAGGGAGAACAGGGAAGTGCTCATGGGCTTCTCCTCGTGATCGTGACGACACCGTAAGGCCTGAGCGCGATGCGGCGTCCGTCGACCAGCGGATGCTGCGCGATCGGCGTGGCATTGGCGACGAGCACTCGCCCGTCCGCGAGCGCGAGGGCGCCGACGCGATCCGGGTCTGACGATCGAGTCACGAGGGCCCGGTCGGCACCGGCGAGGGCGCGGAGCACGTCGTAGACCGGATAGGGCTCGCCCGGCGAGGACGGGAAGGCCTCCGGCTGTGGGCTGCCCTCCGCGCGCTCGATGAGACCCTCCCAGCCGGTGGCGCCGAACAGCGTCACGGAATCAAGGCTGTTCGCCGCGGTGATGGAGGCGAGGGCGAGGACGGTCCAGGCGGCGGCGAATTCGGTCGCCTGGCGGGCGTCCACGCGGCTCGGGAGTGCGGTGTTGCTCACATCTGTGTCCGGCGCCGTGGCATTGGGATTCCAGCGCGGGCGCAAGGTCAGCGGCGAGAGCTCGAGGAACGCCTCGGGGTAGAGGGTTCGCGCAGCACGCGCTACCGGGCCCAGGGTCCACGAGTTCTGCATGACGCTCTCGTCATCGGCGAAGTGGACCTGCGGATTGGCCGAGAAGGCGATGATCGATGTGGCCTCCGGTCGACCCCGGTTGAGCTCTGTGAAGTACAGGTTCGTGCCCCCGCCGACCCGCGGGCCGAGGACGGCGGCCGCGTCGCGCACGAGCTCAGGATCGGTGACCTTCGTATCGGGGTCGAAGACCAGCCACCGGCTGATCGCCGGATGATCTCGGTAGGCGACGAAGGCCCGGGGGTCAGCGCCGACCAGCGCGACCACGAGGGTGGTCCCGATGGCCGACGCGTCCTCGATCGCATCCGCGAGGCGCTGTTGGTCGTCTGACGGCCCCAGGTCGATCCGCGCATGCGCGAGGCGCAGATCCCGTAGCAACGCCGTCTCGCCCGGGCTGAGTCGATGGCCATCGTGGTCGAGCTGGATGCCCAGGGCCGGCACGGGAACCTCGGTGGGATCGATCTCGATCACCAGTGGGCTGGGGGTTGCAGCCGTCGCAGACCCGTGCACTCGTACCGTCACGAGGTGCTCGAGGGGCTCGCCGGGCCGCACCTCGACCGGGAAGGGCAGTGAGATCGGCGTGCAGTAGTGCTTGTAGGAGGCGTCGGTCCAGTTGCGGTGATCCTCTGATTCGAACACCTCGCCCTCGAAGCGGACCTTCACGCGCACACCGGGCAGCGCCTCGTGTTCGAGGGATCGAAGAGCGAGAAAGGGCTGATCCGGGGTGATGCCCTCGGGGAACGTCGAGTGCTCGATCGCGCCGTCTGCGTGCTCGATGGTCACGGGGTTGCCGCAGAGGCCGCGAACGGGGTGCAGAACGCACAGCCCGAGGCGGTTGCGAAGGAACGGCGCCCTCGCCTCGCCACGGAATGAGTACTCGAGTGTGCCATCGGGTCGGCCCTCGATCAGGGCCTGCCACGAGAAGCCCGAGGCATCGAAGCTCCCGGTCCCGGACAGCGCGATCGCGAATGCGTCCGGCTCGATGTCGAGCTGCTCGTTCTCGATTCGCCAGGGGCGTGCTGTCCAGTTCCGATCCTGGAAGACCGGGTAGATGCGGCGCACGACCTCCACAGCCCCGATTCGGATGTCGCGAAGCTCGCCTGCGACGTAGCGCAGGCGCAGCAGGCCAGCCGTCAGTTCGGTCAGGACAGGCTCCCGACGACGTATCTGTCCCCGCTCTCCAGCGACGCGTAGGCGCCAAGGGTGACGTCGAGCAGACGCAGGGTGCGTCGCCCTGATGTCTCCGGCTCCTCGCCGGTGTCGAGGCAGTGGAGCCAGTGCCGCTGGGTGGTGTACACCGAGTCCTGGATCGCATTCCAGGGCACGCTCGTCCAGCCGCGGTCGGGAATCTCAAGGGTCCGGTTCTGAACCTCGCCGCGGCTGACGACCTGAAGGCGGTAGTCAGGGCCGAGGGTGATCGTGCCCTCGGTGCCCTCCAGGGTCACGAACGTCTGAGGGTACGTGTTGTGATCCGAGCGGGTCTCGTAGCTCGCGTCCACGATGCAGGTGGCGTCGTCCATGCGCATCAGCACGGTCGCGACGTCCTCGCCGACGATCCGGGGGTTCACGCGCAGCGCCTCGGTGACCAGGCTCCGGGGCTCGCCCATGAAGCACATGGCGAGGTCGAACAGGTGGACGGCGACGTCGACGATGATCATGCGCTCGCTGTCGACGAGCCAGGGCTGGGCGGAGTAGACGTCGTGGGCCGTGCGAAAGGACACTCGCCCGAAGAAGGGTCGTCCGATCACTCCCTCCTCGAGCAGCGCCTTGATGTGCCGCATGGGCGACTGGAAGCGGAAGTTCTCGTGGACCATGAAGGGGATGCTGGCCCGGTCGCACGCATCGACCATCGCTCGGGCATCGGCCATCTCCCATGCGAGGGGCTTCTGGCAGATCGGAGGCACCCCGTGCTCGGCGGCGAGCTCGACCATCATCCGGTGAGTGGGGGGAGTGGTCGCGATGTCGACGAAGTCCAGTTCCTCAGCGTCCAGCAGCGAGCGAGCATCGGTGTACGGGCGTCCGCCGAACTGTGCGGCAGCGGCAGCGGCGCGCGATGCATCGATGTCGCATACCGCCACGAGCTCGACGTCATCCATCTCTGCCCATGCGTGGAGGTGGTTCTGGGCGAAGAATCCTGTACCGATGACCGCGAAGCGACGCGTCACAGCTCGACCTCGCGGCTCGGGTCGGTGATCCACTCGCTCCACGAGCCGACATACATGCGGGAACCGGAGAGACCGGCGATCTCCATGGCGAGGACGTTCTGCGCTGCGGTGATCCCGGAGCCGCAGTAGAAGACGACCTGCTCGGGTGGCACGTCGTCGATGATCGCCGAGAAGTGGCTCCGCAGCTGCTCGGCGGAGCGGAAGCGCCCTTCCGCGTCGAGTGTGTCGGCTCGGTCGGCCAAGCCCGCTCCCGCGATGTGGCCGCGGACCGGGTCGTAGTACTTGCCGCCTCCGTGGTAGCCCTCTGCCGATCGCGAGTCGAGCACGCGGTAGGCCGGATCCCGACGCACGGCGTCGACCACGGCGACGTCTGCCAGCAGCTCGGGCCGGACGACGCCTGCGAAACTTCGCGGCTCGACCCTCGGGACGATGTCGTCCACGGGATGCCCATCGGCCACCCACGCCTGCCATCCGCCGTCGAGGACGGCCACGGCGTCGTGCCCCATCCAGCGGAGCATGAGCCACACTCGCGATGCCGCCATGAGCCCGTTCTGTGCGTCGTAGGCGACGACCTGGCTGGTGGGTCCGATGCCCCACGCGCCCAGGACCCGTCGGAATGCCTCCGGATCCGGGAAGGGGCGGCGGCCGGTGAGCCCCTCGATGACCGGCCCGGACAGGTCGGTGGCGCAGTTCGCGTAGCGAGCCCCGGGGATGTGCGCTGCCGAGTATTCGCGCATCCCCCACTCCTCGTCATCCAGGGAGAAGCGCGCATCGAGAATGACGAGGTCGGGGTCATGGAGCATCCCGGCCAGGTCACCGGGGGACACGATGGTGCGATGCACACTTCCTCCGCTGCTTCGAGTGTGTCGAGATCCTACGCTGGGGTGATGGAACCCGGTCCAGCGTCGGTCAGGCCGTCCACGTCGGCTCAGCCGCGCAGCTGGCAGGTGACCCAGGGTCGCGATCGGGCGCCGGCGCGGGCCATGCTGCGAGCACTCGGCATGAATGAGGCTGACTTCGACAAGCCGCAGATCGGCATTGCCTCGTCCTACAACACCATCACGCCCTGCAACATGTCCCTCCGGGACGTTGCGGCGGCGGCGGCGCGCGGGGTGTCCGCCGGTGGCGGGTTTCCGATGGAGTTCGGCACCATCACGGTGTCCGATGTCATCTCCATGGGCCATGAGGGCATGCACTTCTCCCTTGTGAGCCGCGAGGTCATCGCCGATTCGGTCGAGACGGTGATGCAGGCGGAGCGCCTGGATGGGGTCGTCACGCTCGCCGGGTGCGACAAGTCACTGCCCGCCATGCTCATGGCTGCGGGCCGGATCGATGTCGCGAGCGTCCTGGTCTACGCCGGATCCCTGCTCCCGGGCCGGGCCTCGCTGGCGGACGGCTCGGAGATCGAGGTCAACATCGTGACCGCCTTCGAGGCGGTGGGGGCGTGCGCCCGCGGCCTGATGGAGGGGCAGGACCTCGATGCCATCGAGCGGGCCGCCTGCCCGAGTGCCGGGACGTGCGGTGGCATGTACACCGCCAACACGATGGCGAGTGCCGCCGAGGCCATGGGGATGTCCCTCCCCGGCTCGACTTCGCCCCCGGCCGTGGATGCCCGACGTGAGCCGCTGGCGCGGGCTGCAGGAGCGGCGGTCGTCGACCTGGTTCGCCGGGGGATCACCACGCGCGACATCATCACTCGGGAGTCGCTCGAGAACGCGATCGCCGTCGTCATGGCGATGGGCGGCTCCACGAATGCCGTTCTCCACCTTCCGGCGATCGCACACGAGTGCGGGTTCGAACTGTCGCTGGACGACTTCCAACGCATCGGGTCGAGCGTGCCGCTCATCGCTGATGTCAAACCCTTCGGCGAACACCTCATGTTCGACGTCGATCGTGTCGGTGGCGTGCCCGTGGTCATGCGCGAGCTCCTTGATGCTGGCCTGCTGAATGGCGACTGCCTCACCGTCACGGGGCGGACCGTGGCCGAGAACCTGGCCCAGTTGGCGCCGCCGCGCCCGGATGGCCGGGTGCTGCACTCGGTCGCGACACCGATCGGCTCGGCCGGCGGGATCACCGTTCTCGGCGGCTCGCTCGCGCCTGAGGGTGCGGTGGTGAAGAACGCGGG
>JBIIJX010000090.1:0-9589 GCA_044233495.1 Candidatus Nanopelagicales bacterium | reverse complement strand
CGGCGGGCCTCGTGCTTCCCGAGTCTCCCATGGTCACCGCGACGTCCGCCGCGGAGTCGAACCCCACCGCGAGCGCCCTCGGCTCGGACACGGCCGCGGATGACGCCATCCCCGTCAGCGCGCAGGCACCGGCGATCGAGGGGGACCTCTCGGACATCCGCAATGTCGTCGTCCTCATGGGTGACGATCTCGACTGGCTGCTGTTCAACGGAGTCCCGCGACTGCGAGAGTTCACGGATCGGGGCACGACGCTCTCCAACTTCGTCGTCACGGAGTCACTGTGCTGCCCGTCACGGGTCTCGATCTACCGCGGACAGTACGTGCACAACCACAAGGTCGTCTCAAACATGCCGCAGACCGGCGGCGGGTGGCAGACCTTCTACGACCTCGGCCACCAGAAGGACTGCCTTCCCGTCTGGCTGAGCGAGGCGGGCGTGACGACCTCGCACGTCGGCAAGTACCTGAACGGGTTCCCGGGCAAGGAACTCCAGCCCACGTACACGCCCCCCGGCTGGGCGAACTTCGTCACGACGATTCGTGGCAAGGAGGCCTACACCGGCTACGACTACACGCTCAACGACAACGGGACGCTGCGCCAGTACGGCAGGGCCCCCGGCGACTTCCTCGAGGACGTGCTCACGGCGAGGACCACGCAGTGGCTCAGCACCGTGACGGCCCCCTTCTATCTGGAGTTCGCCTCGTACCTGCCGCACTCGCCCGCACCCACCGCGCCGAGGTTCAAGGGCAGCCATGTCGGATCCCAGGCACCCCGGGTGCCGAACTTCAACGCCTTCGGCGCGAACGAGCCGGGGTGGCTTGCGTCCGAGCCGGCGCTGGGTCCGAAGCAGGTCGCCAACCTCGACCGCCAGTGGACGCGGCGCCTGGAGTCCGCGGAGGCGATGGCCGACTCGTTCCACCGGATCATCGATCAGTTGAAGGCGATGGGCAGGGACAAGGACACCCTGGTCATCATCACGTCCGACAACGGGTACCACGTCGGAACACACCGCATCGCGTCGGGCAAGCACACGCCCTACCGGGAGGACGCCGTGGTGCCCACGATCCTCATCGGACCGGGTATCGCCAAGGGCGCCACCATCGACGCGATGACGTCGACGATCGACCTCGCGCCGACCATCAGTGCACTGCTGGGCGCCCAGACACCGTCATGGCTGGACGGACGAGACCTGGCTCCCCTGCTCCGAGACCCGACGGGCACTCCGTGGCGTACGGGCGTGCTCACCGAGAACCTCGCGGCCACCACCCCGGACGATCCGGACTACTCCGGTTTCGAGGCACCCAAGTACGAGGCGCTTCGCACACCCGACTGGCTCTACGTCGACTACGGACCCGAGGGCACGGCGCTGTACGACCTCGTCTCGGACCCGTTCGAGCTCGACAACATCGTGGGTTCGACCGACGCCACTGCCGTTGCGCGCCTCGCAGAGCAGACCCGCGCCCTGGCCGCCTGCCGCGGCGCGACCTGCCGCGTGGCCGACAGCTTTCCCGTTCCGCCGCGACCGGATCCCCAGGCCGTGGAGCCGAGCCTGACGAGCACCGCCGCCGCTTCCTGACGGTCGCTCAGCCCGGCAGCATGACGGTGCGGATCACCCGTTGCGCCGCCTGCCCGTCGTCGTACTGGCAGAAGCGTGCGCGGAAGGCGGCTCGGAGCGCTCTGGCCTCGCCTCCGTCGAAGGCACCGCTGGCGAGGATGTCGGTGAGCTGCCGCTGATTGCGCACGACGAGACCCGGAGGCTCGGCCAGCAGGTCGAAGTAGGTGCCCCGCGTCTCGCGGTAGGAGGGCCAGTCATCGGCGTACGTGATGATCGGCCGGTCGAGAAGGGCGTAGTCGAACATCGTCGAGGAGTAGTCCGTGATCAGGATGTCGGCCGCCAGGTAGCAGGGCACGATCCAGGGCACTCGCGATCCGTCGATCACGAGACCCGCATCCATGAGTGCCTTCATGCGGGGCCCCGCCGTCGCCGTGTGATGGGCCCGCACGATCACGACATGCCCCTCGGGCACGTCCTCGAGCAGCCTTCCCACGTCGATCCGCATGGAGGTGTCGCCGACGGCCTCCCGGAAGGTCGGTGCATAGAGGATTGCCGTGGCGCCGTCGGGAACACCGAGCAGTCTGCGCGCGTCCGCCACATCTCGATCGGTGGCATTGACGAGGGCATCATTGCGGGGATAGCCCGACTCCAGCCACGTGTACCGGCATGGATAGGCGTGGGACCACATCTCTGTCGAGTACGCATTCGAGCTGATGGCGTAGTCCCAGCGATCACTGCGCCGAAGCAGATTCTCGAACTCGCGCTGGGACTTGGCCTCGTCGATCGGCACGACCTTCCCGCCGCTCCTGCGCGGCTGGCGAACCGGATCGACCGCCGTGCTGGCCACCGTGCTCGCCATGACGTCGAGGCCCACGAGCTTCAGCGGGGTGCCGTGCATCGTCTGGATGTGCACCTGACCGGATCGCTTGACGTAGGACCCCGCGAAGTTGACGTTGTTGACGAAGTACTTCGCGCGGGCGAACACCATCCATCGCTTCCAGCCACCCGGGGTGACGTAGCGGGTGCCGGACGGCAGGTGTGCGGCCTTGGCCTCGTCGATCAGCCACACCCCCTGCAGGTGAGGGGCCACATCGGCCATGCGCTCGAAGATGGCACGGGGATTGCACCCGTAACCGCTTCCCCAGTACTCGGAGAACAGCACGAGGTTCTCGTCGATGGGCAGGAGACGCAGCGCCTTGTAGTAGAGGCGCCCGACGGATCGCACCCGCTTGAGTGCCCGTCGAGTGGGCCAGTAGACCCGGCCGATCCCGCGGCGCACCGGCTGGCGCCAGCGGTCCACCCGGTCGTACGCCCGGAACGACCGATACGACCGCTCGAGGAATATCCGGGCCCTGATGTTGCTGGCCTTGTTCTGCTTCGCCACGCTCGACCAGTCACGAGCATGCTTGCGCACGGACGCGCGGGCCTGCGCGTAGAACTCCGGCCGCATGGCCTTGGGCACACGATCCTGATGACGCAGGATGGTGACGTAGTGGTTCACCATGATGTCGTAGACGTGCTTGCGCACCTTCAGGTCGACTTCGCGAGCATCGAGTTCCGCGAACACCTCGTCATAACGGCCGAAGATGTCGAAGTGCCGGGGGCTGCCGCTGCCCAGGATGCTCCCCTGCCGGCGCTGGCGGTAGAGGAGGACGACTCGGTTGAGCGACACCGCCGTGTCGGCAGCAAGCAGGACCGTGTACGTGAAGTGGATGTCCTCGTAGTAGCCGGGCGGGAAGTCGACGCCGAGTTGCTGCAGGAAGTCCCTCCGGTAGACCTTGTTGCAGGCGATCGGCAGCAGGTTGAACAGGCGCAGGTGGTCGCGCGGCACGAAGACCGACGGGGACAGCGCGGCGAGAATCTCATCGGCCCAGCTCACGGCGGTGCGGCCGTCCCACCACACACGGGCGTAGTTGTAGATGAGCAGCTGAGGGAACTCGCCCACGGCCAGACGATCCGCGATGGCGGCGAGTGACCCGGGGCTGAGGGTGTCGTCGCCGTCGAGGAACATGACGTAATCGCCCGTGGCCGCGGCAACCCCCGCATTGCGCGCACCACCGAGGCCGACGTTCTGCTCGAGGTGGATCACCCGCACCCGCGCGTCCTCGCCGGCGATCTCGTCGAGAATCGAGCCGCTGATGTCAGGCGAGCAGTCGTCGACGGCGACGACTTCCACGTCGGTGAAGTCCTGCGTCAGGACGGACTCGATGGCTGCTCGGATGTAGGCCTGGACCCCGTACGCCGGCACGATCACGGAGAGCAGGGGCACGCCTAGCGAGGATACACAGGCCCGAGCGAGCCCTCCGGTCCGTGGATGGATGACGCGTGGACGGTAGGGTCGGCGGGTGTCCGCAGCCACGAATCCCGTTCTCATCGGCGGCACCGGCCGGAGCGGCTCCACGATCCTCGGCCGGATCCTCGCTCGCCACCCCGACCTCCACCTCACCGATCCGGAAGAAGTGCGCTTCCTCGCGAACAATCCGGGCATGGCAACGGCACTGGGCATGCGCAATGCGGGCTGGCCGCGCAGCCTGCGCGCACGGAGCCTGGCGCAGAAGGCCATCAAGCGATCGCAGGGTGCCTACTTCAAGCGGCCCAACAACAGCGGCCTGCAGAAGTGGCTGACGATGGACGAGATGGTCGCGCTCGGTGACCGCTACCTGCAGCGATTCGGCAAGGAGCCCCTGGAGGCCACCAGGGAGTTCACCTATGCCGTGATGGACAAGGTCGCGGCACCCGCCGAGGGGCGCCGATGGGTGGACGGGACCCCGGCGAACGCACGCGTCACCGACCTCATCGAGCCGATCTACCCCGACTGCCAGGTCATCGCCATCATTCGGGACGGCCGCGATGTCGCGGCATCCTTCGTCGAGCAGACCTTCGGTCCGAACGAGATCCTCGAGTCGGTGCGCGAGTGGGGGCGCCGAAGCCTTCGTATGCACCAGGCCGTACAGCGCTGCAGGCCGGGGCGGATCCTCACCATCGACATGCTCGACATGGTGCAGAACTCCCGCGAGGAGAGCCTGCGTCAGGTCTGCGAGTTCCTCGACATTCCCGTCGATCCCGGCATGATGCAGTGGTTCGCCGACAACGTCAGCGTCGAGCGCGCCCACGTGGGCCGCTGGCGCACCCAGTTCGACCCGCAGACCACGGAGCAGGTCGATCGGCTTTACGCCTCGATCGTCGCGGACCTCCGCAGGCAGGGTGTGCCGATCCCCCTCGAGACCTGACCGCCCGGCGCGCGACGCTCAGTCTGCGCGCCAGTCGTCCCGATCAGTGTCCAGGACGTCGGCACCATCGTCGACGGTCTCCTCATCGTCGTCCTCGAGGGTGCCACGGCCCACCAGTGCCAGCGCCTCGGCCACCGTGCCGTCGAGCACCACGCCGCCATCGGCGATCACCACCGCACGCGTGCAGAAGCGCTCCATGACCCGCGCGTTCTGCCCCGCGACGAGAAACGTGACGCCCTCCGCCTTGAGTGCTTCCACATGCGCCCAGCCCGTCTCGCGGAAGGACTCGTCCCCCACGATGAGTGAGCCTTGCGTAGCGAACGCCCGCGCCTGTGTCGCCATCGACACTGTCCACACGATCCGCCGCCGCAATTCCGGCGGGCATGCGCGCGCGTAGCTGTCGAGAGCCTTGGCCAGACCCGCTGTGTCGACGATCCAGTCCATGCGCTCGTTGATCTCCGCAGGCGACATCCCCAACAGGATGCCGATGACGAAGATGTTCTGCCGGACCGTGAGCTTGGCATTGAGCAGGCCCGCGCGGCGCAGGATCGGGATGACGGTGTCGCGGCGACGCACGTGGCCGTGATCGGGAATCAGCGTCCCGGCTGCGAGGCGCAGGAACTCGACGGTGTCGGAACGTCGATCGCGTGCGACAACAGCCACCGCCTCGCCGGGCGCCACGGTCAGCGAGAGTCCGGAGAAGACCTCCTCACGTACCTTGCTCGTCTCACGTGCGAGCCGGCGAAGGCGGTCTCCGCGCCCCCCTCCCTTGCGACGCCGGGTGCGGGGCATCTGCAGCCGGACGTCCTCGAACTCGAGCGCGTGGGCCAGATGCGGGCTCAGGTGGATGCGCGCCATCGCTCAGGCCTCCTTCAGGATCCGGTGCTCGAGCCGACGGAACGTGACGATCCCCGCTACCAGGCACACGGCAGCGACCCCGAAGGAGATGCCATACCCGAACATCGGGACGTGCTCCTCCGGCCACCACCCCACGCGATACAGCGTCAGGATGCCGGCCAGGGGATTGAGGGCCGCCGCCGAGCGGGCATTCTCCGGCACCAGGGCCAGCGAGTACAGGACCGGGCTCAGGTAGAAGGCGGCGCGCAGCACGATGCGCACGATGCGGGCGAAGTCCGGCACGAGCACTGAGATAGAGGACACGAGCATCGAGAGGCCGTACATCAGCACGAGCTGGATGACGAAGGCCAGCAGGAAGAAGCCGATGTTGATGCCCGGGAAGGTCCATGTGACGAGCATCGCGAAGAGGATGAGGGGCAGCGAGAACAGGAAGTCGAAGGTCCGGGTGATGAGCACCCGCACGACGGAGAACTGCGTGGGGAGCACACTGACCGGGAGAGTGCGCGAGAACCCGACGAGGGCACGTGTCGAGGACGAGATCCCACTGGTGAACCACCACCACGGCAGGATCGCCACGGTGAGGAAGAGGTAGTACGGCTGCTGACCCATGTCGCGGCCGCCCAGCAGGATCTCGAAGACGAACCACATCGTGACGCTCATGCCCAGCGGCTCGAGGATCGCCCAAAGGTAGCCGAGCTTGAGCCTTCGGTACTTCTGTGAGAGGTCACGGCGCACGAGGAGGAACAGCGCCTGCCTCGATCGCCAGATGCTCACCCGGAGCACAATACGGCCCCCGCGAGCGGTCACCGGGACCCCAGCAGCAGCTCCCACCTGTCGAGCACCCTGTCGAGGCGGTAGGACTGGGCGGCCTCGCGGGCACGCAATCCGAGTGAGCGCCGAAGTCCCTCGTCGTCCAACAACCGAGCCAGCTGCCGCGCGAAGTCCTCGGCATCTCCGCGCACGGCGAGCAAGCCGGTGATCCCGTCGCGCACGAGATCGCGGACACCCGCTGATGCGTCCGAGGCCACGACGGGAAGGCCGCACGCCATCGCCTCCATGACGGCGAGGGGCAGTCCCTCGACGAGGGAGGGAAGGGCGAGGATCGAACTGCCGAGGAGGTAGGACTGCGGGTTGGCCGTTGGCTCGATGAATTGCACGCGCGGCAGTTGCCGTGCCCGAATCTCGTCGGTGAGCGGACCGGAGCCGACGAAGCGGAGCCGCCAGTCATGACGATCGGCGCTCACCGACTCCCACGCATCGGCGAGGATTCCCGGCGCCTTCTCCTGCGACAGCCGTCCGAGGTACGTCACGACGAGATCACTGAGTGGCGAGGGTGCGTCGGGCCAGAATGCCAGCGGATTGGGCATCACAATGGCGCGCTCGAGTCCCCAGCCGATGGCGGCATCGGCGTCAGCCTTCGTCAGCATCGTGACCACATCTGCGTCGGCGTATGACGCGACGATCCGGTCCGCATCACCGTTCCGTAGAGCTGCCTCCGCGGACGAGTGGTACTGGCCGATGACGCTCCAGCCTTCGTGCGGAATGCGGTCGAGGACCTCCTTGCACCACACCTGCGTGGTGATGATGGTGCCCGGCGCCAGGCCGGCGAGTCGGGCCGCGAGTCGCTCGTCCAACGCGGCGTCTGCCGATGCGCGCGCGGCCTCGTCGGACACGGGAGGAAGGGGCGTGTCGAGCAGCGTGGTCTGGCTGAAGGATGTCGGGGTCCCGAACGAGTGCGGGGCCTCGGCCGCCTCCAGCCCGATCAGCTCGACGTTGTGCCCTCGGTCGGACAATCCCTCGGCGAGGACGTGCGCGACACGGGCCGCACCTCCGAGCTCGGTGATCGAGTTGGCCATGATCACGACGGTGGTCACGTCAGGGCCTCCAGGATTCCCAGCACATCGACCGTGCCCGGAGCTCGTCCATCGTCGGCCAGCTCCGCAAGCGCCGCGTGCCCCGGGGTGAATCCCGGGGCCATCTCCCAGCCCGCTGCCCTGGCGGCGGCGATCGCGTCGCGCAGGTCCTGGGGCCCGGTGACCCACGGTCCGGGCAGCTCCCTCTGCCAGGGCAGGTACAGACCCGGTCCACGTGAGAGAAGGTCACGCAGGTCCGATGCGACGACCATCACCGGGCGGCCCATGCGCGCTGCCACCGCAGCCCATCCCGACGCGTCGGTCACGACGACGGAGCAGCAGCTGATCACGTGCAGCCTGTCGATGTCGGTCGAAGCAGCGACAGCCGTGAGCCCCTCCATGCCTGCGAGGGCCGCCACCATGGCGTCCGCGTCACCTCGGGACGAGAACACGCCGACGACGTCGACATCCGCGCCCACGCCGAGGTGTCGACGAGAGGCGTGCGGATCCGGGACGAGCTGCGTCAGCACCGAGACGGTCGTGACGGGAGCGGAGTAGCCCAGTGCTCGAGCCTGCCGCTCCCCGTGGACGAGTGACGGGCTGAGGACGTGGTCGACGTCGAGCTCGCCACGGATCACCAGTGCACGCTGCTGGCGGGGAGTGAGCAGCGGCCAGTCGACTATGTCGCGCGCCACGCGCTCGATCGTCGGCTCCGCGAGCGCGACGACCACGGTGTCCCGCCCCCGCTCCAACGGTCGACCCACGGTGTCGGTACCGGACACCCGCATGGGCAGGCCGTCGGTCAGCCACCAGCGACTGCGTGCCGCAAGCCACCGGTGACGGGCCGTGCCGGCGCGAACGGCCGTCGCCCACCTTGGCACTATGGACGGGTCGGACCGATAGGCCCACACGACCGGGACTCCGTGACGTTGCAGGTGCTCGGTGACCACCAGGACGCTGCCGCCGCAGTCACCTGACCCATCGCTCATCGCACACACACGACGGCGGGTTCCGCCGACGGCACGAGCCCATCGGGCTGCTCGGCGAGCGAGTCGGCAGTCCCAGCGCCGCCACCACGTCTGCCACCGTCCGGCTGCCACGGCTTCACTCTAGGCGCTCAGCCGCACTGCAGTGATTCCACGCGCAGGAGCTCGCACTCTCTGCGAACTCCGCAGGCGACTAGGAGATGCTGCGGTAGGCGAGCCAGCATGTGATGACGAGAACGACGATGCCCCCCACGCGATACACACCCGTCATCGAGGGTCGCATGTACCAGCGGACGTCGTCGCTCCTCGGCTCGCGGCCCACGAGACTCAGCAGTCCCAGGATGAATCCCGGTATGAGCAGGATGAAGAAGGCCATCAGTGCGAACTCGGTGGTGTCGCTGAACACAGAGGCGAGGACCCCGGCCACGATCAGATAGACGAGAAGGATGAACCCGAGTGCCGGCAAGCCCGACGGCAGGATCTGCCACAGCCGGGGAGCGTTGGGCCAGCGCGCACTGGCGAGTGAGAGGAGCGAGGGAACGATCCAGATGACCGCACCCGCCCACAGCTGCCACGGCGAGCCGATGAAGGCAGCCGAGACGAACAGGAACAGGCCCAGCCGGATGAGCGAGGACAGCATCTGCTGGACGGTTCCGGGCTCATCCGGCTCGGCGAGAATGGTAATCATGCGCTCCGGGAACCAGCGGGCGGCGACCTCCTCGAGGACGACCTTGACGACGAGCATGGCCGCGACGATCCATGCCAGCTGAACAGAGGCCTCCGCAACGGGGAACAGCGAGCCTCCGAGGGGCGGCATCGCGTTCGCGACGTTGTAGGTGGTGTACGCACCGAGCAGCGGAACGATGACGAGGTCCGCGCCGCGCTCCCACCAGCCGGACAGGCTGCGCGGTGCCACCCGGCGGATGTCGCGGAAGGAGCTAGCGATGAGGCCCGGTCCGGCGATGAGGAGCGCCACGCCGAGGAGCGTGCGCACACTCGACCAGTCCAGGATCCCGCCCATGGCGATGACGGTCAGGCCGAATGCGACCGCTCCGAGTCCCCCGGCGAGGCCGTCGACCACGCCGATCACCATCAGCGCGATGAGGATG
>JBIIJX010000089.1:0-9667 GCA_044233495.1 Candidatus Nanopelagicales bacterium | reverse complement strand
CCTGCAGGGCGGCATCCACCCGGACTTCGATGGCGACTACTACGTCGATGTGTGCCGCACCGTGAAGCAGGCCTATCCGCAGATCCACGTGCACGGGTTCACCGCGCTGGAGGTCACCGAGGGGGCACGACGTCTCGGTGAGCCGCTCGACGCCTACCTCCGTCGGCTCAAGGAGGTCGGCCTGGGCACTCTGCCCGGCACCGCCGCCGAGATCCTCGACGACTCCGTGCGCGAAGTCCTGTGCCCGGACAAGATCACCACGAGCGAGTGGCTCGATGCACATGAGGCTGCACATGAGGTGGGCCTGCGCTCCACCATCACCATCATGTTCGGCCACCTCGAGCGGCCGGTCCACTGGGCGCGGCACCTCGTGCGCACGCGTGACCTGCAGAAGCGTACCGGCGGCTTCACCGAGTTCATCCCCCTGCCATTCGTCCACATGGCCTCGCCCATCTACCTCAAGCGTCGCGCACGGCGCGGCCCGACGTGGCGCGAGGTCGTCCTCATGCACGCGGTTGGCCGCATCGCCTACCACGGATCGGTGCCGAACGTGCAGGCCTCGTGGGTGAAGCTCGGGGTGCGCGGGGCGCAGCAGCTTCTGCAGGCGGGAGTGAACGACCTCGGCGGCACGCTGATGGACGAGAACATCTCCCGTGCCGCCGGCGCCGCACACGGCCAGGGGATCACCGAGGAGGACTTCCGTGCGATCGTGGAGCCACTCGGTCGTCGACTAGTCGAGCGGACGACGCTCTACCGCCACCTCGCTGAGGATCCGCTGTCGGTACCGGTGCTGTGAACGAATTCGAGGGTCGGTCCTTCCTCGGCACGCATGCCACCGCACCCGGACCCCTCGGACCGCAGATGCTCACCGCCTTCGCGGCCATCCGGCGCAATCCCGTCCAGTACCTCTCCGACGTGTGGCGCACCTACGGCGACGTCGTGCAGTTCCCCATCCCGCGCCCACCCAGCTATCTGGTCAATGAGCCGGAAGGTGTCCGGCGCGTCCTCGTCGCCAATGCGCGCAACTACGGCAAGGCGACAATCCAGTACCGCTCGCTGTCGCTCGTCACCGGTGACGGACTGCTGGTCGCCGACACCGAGCCGTGGCGGCACCAGCGCCCACTCGTCCAGCCGGCCTTCCACCACGAGACCCTCGAGCGCATCGTCGCGCACGTCGACGGTGCGCTCACGCGAATGTTCGACGCCTGGGATGCGGTGCCAGCGGGCAGCATCATCGACGTCGACTCGTCGATGATGACCGCAGCGCTCGAGGTGGTAGGGCACGCCCTATTCGGCACCGACCTGTCGACGGACGCCCGTCGGCTCGCGCAGGCCACCCTGGCCGCACTCGACGTCGTGGTCGCTCGGGCCCGCGTGCCCATCACTCCGCCGTCGTGGGTCCCGTCGCCTGCGAATCGCCGCCTCCAGGCTGCGCTTCGCGAACTCGACACCGCCGTGCACGGCATGCTCCAGGAGCGCGCTGGGAATGCCGCCGACGAACCTCGCGACATGCTCGACCTGCTTCTGTCTGCGCGCGACGAGGCCGGGGACCGGCTCAGTTCGCGCGAGGTGCGCGACCAGGTGGTCACCTTCATCGTCGCGGGCCACGAGACGGTGGCGAGTGCACTGACGTGGTCATGGGCCCTGCTGGCTCAGCATCCCGAGATCCAGGCCGCACTCCAGCGCGAGTCCGACGAGGTCCTGGCAGGACGCGCTCCCACCTTCGCCGACTATGGGCGACTGCCCTTCACGCGCGCCGTGCTGGACGAGGCGCTGCGCCTGTTCCCGCCGGCCTGGCTGGTCACCCGTCGGGCACTCGGCCCTGACGTCCTCGGCGGCCGCGAGATCCCCGCCGGCGCGCTCATCATCCTGAGTCCCTGGTTGCTGCATCGACATCCGTCGGCCTGGCGCGATCCGGAGACATTCGATCCCACGCGCTTCCTCGACGGCAGCGCGGATCGGACCGCCTTCGTGCCCTTCGGAGCCGGACCCCGGCAGTGCATCGGCCGGGATTTCGCGTACGTCGAGGGTGTCCTGATGCTCGCCGCCGTCGCGGGACGGTACTCGCTGGCCTTCCCCGCCGGTGCGGGCTTTCCCCAGGCCGAGCCGCTGGTCACGGTTCGACCGGCGGACGGCCTTCCGATGAAGGTGACTCGGCGCTGACGCTCAGCCCTTCGTGATGTAGTCCACCAGTGCAGCGCGCTCGCGCTCCAGCTCCTCCATGTGCGTCTTCACGACGTCTCCGATGCTCACGATGCCGATCAGCAGACCATCCGCATCCGTCACGGGGATGTGTCGCACGCGCTTGTCCGTCATCAGGTGCAGAAGCTCATCGACATGAGCCTCAGGGGGTGCGGTGAACACCCGTGCCGTCATGATCGACGAGACCGGCTCCGACAGCATCTCCGGCCCTTCCGCGAGCGCTCGAACGACGTCGCGTTCCGAGACGATGCCCGCGATGGTGCGACCGTCGCTCGACACGACAAGGGCACCGACGTGGTGCTCGTTGAGCCGCGCCGCCAGCTGCGCGACGGATTGCTCGGGAGCGATGGTGGCGACGAACTCGCCCTTGGTCGACAGGATCGTGGACAACTGCATGGCGCACCTCCGTATGCGGATGATGCCATGGTCGCTCCCAGACGGGCTCCTGTCAGCGTTTCGGGTGATCCGGATCCGCGAGTATCTTCAGCACCTGCTCGTGCAGGGGGCCGTTGGTCGTCACGGCCGATCCGCCACCGAGGGCGGAACTGCCGTCGTAGGCCGTGATCCGGCCACCCGCCTCCTCGACGATCGGGATGAGCGCCGCCATGTCATAGGTCTGCAGTTCCGGTTCGGCGGCGATGTCTACGGCGCCCTCGGCGACGAGCATGTGCGACCAGAAGTCCCCGTAGCCGCGCTGGCGCCACGTTTGCGACAGAAGGGCTTCGAGTCCGGCCCCGGCCCCCTTCTCGGCCCAGCCGACCGGGTCGGAGAACGAGAAGGACGCGTCTGCCACTTCGGCGACGGCGCTGGCGCGCAGGCGACGCGGGCCGATGGTGCCGATGTCCGACATGTAGGCGCCGAGTCCGCGTGCGGCCCACCAGCGCCGGCCCAGTGCGGGGGCCGACACCACCCCGACGACGACGTCGTCATCGACCATGAGGCCGATCAGGGTCGCCCATACCGGGACTCCTCGCACGTAGTTCTTCGTGCCGTCTATGGGGTCGAGGACCCACCGCCGTGCGGTGTCTCCTGCGCTGCCGTACTCCTCGCCGAGTACCGAATCGTCCGGACGCACGCGGGCCAACTCGGCCCGCAGCGTCTGCTCCACCGCCCGATCGGCCTCCGTGACGGGCGTGAGGTCAGGCTTGGTGTCGACGACCAGGTCATCGGCACGGTAGCGGGCCATGCTCAGCGCGTCTGCGACGTCAGCGAGGGAGAGTGCCACGGCGAGGTCGTCGGCGATGGGAGAGCTCATCACGGGAGCAACCTACCGGTGTCACGCGTGAACCCGGCAGCACAGCGCCGTGGCTAGGCTGCCGCCATGCTCGACACGATCGCCGGGCTTCCGGCGCATCCACTCCTCGTGCACGGCGCGGTGGTCCTGGCGCCGCTGTCGGCCATCGGCGCGGTAGTGATGGCCGTGTGGCCTCGCTTCGCCCGACGCTACGGAGTACTCGTGGTCGCCGTCGCCGGGCTGGCCTTCGTGTCGTCCGCTCTGGCCAAACTGTCGGGCGAGGAGCTCGCCAAGCGCGTCGGCACGCCCCAGCCGCACGCCGAGCTCGCGGATCCACTGCCTATCCTGATGCTGCTGCTCGCCCTGATCGTCACAGGGCTGTGGCTGCTCGACCGAGGACGGCCGACCAACCGTTCCCGGCCCGTTCTCGTCATCGTCCTGGCCGTCGCCGTCGTCGTGATGTCGCTCGTCGTGACGTACTGGACGGTGCGTGTGGGGCACTCCGGCGCCGAGGCTGTCTGGTCGCGCCTCAGCTGACCTCGTCAGGAGCGTCGACGCGACTGCGCGCCAGTCGACGCAGGGAGGCGATCCGCTCTCGCACCGCGGCATCCGATGAGGACTCCAGGATCGATGTGAGTGCACAGTCGGGCTCGTCGTGGCTGCACGCGCGCGGGCAGTCGTCCGTCAGCGCCGCGAGATCCGGAAACGCCCGGATCACCCGGGTGACGTCGACGTGGGCGAGGCCGAAGGACCGGATGCCGGGGGTGTCGATCACCAGGCCGCCGCCGGGCAGGTGCATAGCGACAACGCTTGTCGAGGTGTGCCGGCCCCGGCCTGTGACGGCGTTGACGTGGCCGGTCACGCGATCGGCGTCCGGCACGAGGGTGTTGACGAGCGTCGACTTGCCCACCCCTGAGTGGCCGACGAGCACCGTGCGCTCGTCATGCAGAGCTGCGATGAGGGTTTCCGGGACTTGCCGTTCGTCGATCGTGAAGACACGGAGGTCGAGGGGGCCGTACAGGCGCATGAGATCGTCGGCTGGCTTCAGGTCCGTCTTGGTCAGGACGAGCATGGGCTCGATCCCGGCATCGAGTGCCGCGACGAGGGCTCTGTCGATGAGCCCGGTGCGCGGCTCCGGGTTCGTCGTCGCCGTCACGACTGCGAGTTGAGTGGCATTGGCCACGATCACGCGCTCGACGGGGTCGGTGTCGTCCGCAGTGCGGCGCAGGGTCGATGTGCGGTCCAGTCTCCTCACGATGCGCGCCTGGGTGTCGACGTCGCCGCTGACGTCACCGACGGCCTCGACGCGATCCCCGACGGCGATGCCCTTGCGGCCGAGTTCGCGAGCCTTGACGGCGTAGACCTCGGTGCCGTCCGGCATCTCGAGAGTGAAGCGACCGCGATCGACGGTCATCACCATCGCCGTCACGGCGTCGGCATGTGCGGGGCGCTCCTTCGAGCGCGGCCTGGCCTTGCGACGCCCCGGGCGGACCCGGACGTCATCCTCGTCGAGGTGCCGATGGCGCCGGGTCACTCTGTCGAACTCCCGGCGAGCATGCGTGACCACATCGCAGGGAAGTCGGGCAGCGTCTTGCTGGTCGCACCTATGTCCTCGATCTCGACTCCTTCGACGGCGAGACCGATGACCGCACCGGCGGTCGCCATGCGGTGGTCGTCGTAGGTGCGGAACACCCCTCCGTGCATCGGGCGCGGGCGGATGATCAAGCCGTCCTCGATCTCCTCGACGTCGCCACCGAGTCCGTTGATCTCCGCGGTGAGTGCCGCCAGTCGATCCGTCTCGTGGCCGCGCAGGTGGGCGATTCCGCGCAGGGTGCTTGCAGACTCGGCCAGCGCCGCGACAGCTGCGATCGTGGGTGCCACCTCCCCGGCCTTCGCGAGATCGAGATCGACTCCGCGGATCACGCCCGTCCCGGTGACGGTGAGGCCATCGGGCCCGTGCGAGACCTCGGCCCCCATGCTCGTCCAGATTTCGCGCAGGAGGTCACCGGGCTGGGTCGTGCGGTGTGGCCAGTCGCGCACGGTGACGCGTCCGCCGGTGACGATTGCCGCAGCATGGAACGGCGCAGCGTTCGAAAGGTCGGGCTCGATCGACCGATCCAGGGCGCGGATCTCCTGCGGATCCACGTGCCAGATGGTGTCTCCGTCGCGCCGGACGCGGACGCCGTGGTCGGCGAGCATGGCAATCGTCATGTCGATGTGCGGCATGCTCGGCAGGCTCGGGCCGACATGGTGCACGGTCACCCCGGCGTTGAAGCGCGGTGAGCTGAGCAGGAGACCGGAGATGAACTGGCTCGACTTCGACGCGTCCACGATCACCTCGCCGCCGGTGACCTCACCAGAGCCCTGCACGGTGAAGGGCAGGCGCCCGGTGCCGCGGTCGAGCACGCTCACGCCCAGGTCCTTCAGCGACTCGATCACCGTCGCCATAGGCCGCTTGCGCGCATGCGCGTCGCCGTCGAACGTGATCTCACCATGGGCAAGCGCCGCCAGCGGGGGAAGGAACCGCATGACAGTGCCGGCAAGACCGACGTCGATCGCAGCGGGCCCGCACAGGAAGTGCGGGGTCACGGCAACGTCGATGTTGCCCACGTCGTCGCGACCCAGTACCTCGATCTCGATGCCCAGGAGGCGCAGACCGGCACACATCAGCTGCGTGTCCCGCGCATCGAGCAGGCCCGTGATCCGGCTGGGTCCGTCTGCCAATGCCGCCAGGATCAGGGCACGGTTGCTCGCCGACTTCGATCCGGGAACAGCGACGACAGCCTCCACCGGAGAGTCATGCGTCGGTGCAGCCCAGGTGCTCACCTGCGCCACAGTAGTGCTGCGCCCAGGGCGAGGATCAGGATCACTCCGCCGCCGACGATCCAGATGACTGGCAGCCCAGCCCCGTCGGACGACTCGTTGGCAGCGACCGGCTGCTGTGCAGGCGCTGCGGCTCCACCGTCCACCGTGTAGGCGAAGGACCCCTCGATCGTGTGGCCGTCGGCGGAGACGACGCGGTAGGCCACCTCGTATGTCCCCGGGGTGGCCGACGGATCGACGGGAACGCTGAAGGCGCGATCCTTCACGACCGCGGGACCGGTGGTGATGGAGCGGCCGTCGGCGTCACGAACGATGAGGGCTGATCCCATCTCCAGCAGGCCCGAGTCGAAGTCGATCCGCACCTCGCGGGGTGCGCTGTCGAGCACCTGGTCGGCCGCCGGTGCGGATTCCACTTCCGATGCATGGCCGAAGGCGGGCGAGGACGTGAGCGCCAGGACGGTGAGGGGGATGAGGGCCGCCATCAGGATGCGCATGGCCCGGTCCCTGATCACGTCCCGCAGTGTAGGCGTTGTCCGGCCGGCAATCCTCATCGTGCCCATGGCAGGCTGAGGGGGTGTGCGGACGCTACGTGGCTGCCAAGGACCCGGCTGCACTAGCGGTGGAGTTCGATGCCGTCATCGACCCCGGTGATGATCTGCCACCGGACTACAACGTCGCACCGACAAAGCCGGTGCACGTCGTCGTCGACCGCGACGTCGAGGGTTCGCGCACCCGCACCCTGGAGGTCGCACGGTGGGGACTGATCCCCTCCTGGGCCAAGGATCCGGGCATGGGCAGTCGGCTGATCAATGCGCGCGCGGAGACGGTGGCGACCAAGCCGGCGTTTCGGGGAGCCTTTGGCAAGCGGCGGTGCCTCGTGCCGGCTGATGGGTACTACGAGTGGTACGAGCCGACGGAGCCCGGAGCCCCGCTCGGCCGATCGGGAAAGCCACTGAAGCAGCCGTTCTACATCCACCCCGCAGACGGCCGCTCGCTGCCCATGGCGGGCCTGTACGAGTGGTGGCGGGACCCGGTCGTGGCCGAGGGCGATGCGTCCGCGTGGCGTCTCACCTGCACGATCATCACGACGGAGGCCAGCGACGCGGTGGGTCGGATCCATGACCGGATGCCCATGACGATCGCGCGCAGCAACTGGGCCGCGTGGCTCGATCCGCAGCTGGGGGCAGAAGAGGCCGGGGTGCTCCTTGCTCCGGCGACCGACATCACGCTGGAGGCCTACCCTGTGTCGACTCGGGTGAACAGCGTCCGCAACAACGGCGTCGAGCTCGTGGCCCCCCTCGCGTGACCGGGCATCGGATCGCCGGCCCCTCCCACGGACCAGCGGGAATGAACGACGGGGCAGGGGTGTTGCCGCGGCTGTGCTGGTGCGGAGTGACGTCGAGGGGCGACCGCTGCCGAGAGGCGGGGCCTGTGCAGTACTAGGCTCCGAAGCGATGTCCGACGCACCCGCCACCGCTCCCGCCGAGTCCTCCGCGGAGCGGGCCGAACGCTTCGAGCGGGATGCCCTGCAGTATCTCGACCAGCTCTACGGCGCGGCCATGCGCATGACCCGGAATCCGGCCGACGCCGAGGACCTTGTCCAGGAGACGTACCTGAAGGCCTTCGCCGCCTTCGACTCGTTCACCGAGGGCACCAACCTCAAGGCCTGGCTGTTCCGGATCCTCACCAACACGTACATCAACATCTACCGCAAGAAGCAGCGGCAGCCCTTCCAGACGGGCACGGACGATCTCACGGATGGTCAGCTCCACGAGGCGGAGAGTCACACCTCGACGGGGCTGCGCTCGGCGGAGACCGAGGCCCTTGAGCGCCTTGCCGACTCCGATGTCGTGGACGCCCTGGCCCTGCTGCCGGAGGACTTCCGACTGGCCGTGTACCTGGCGGATGTCGAGGGCTTTCCGTACAAGGAGATCGCCGGGATCATGGGCACGCCCGTCGGGACGGTGATGTCGCGACTGCATCGCGGGCGCCGCATGCTGCGCGAACTGCTCGCCGACTACGCCGCTGAGCGCGGCTTCCTCACTCCTGACGAGAACGGCGACGACTCATGAGCTGCGGCAATCCCCACTCCATGCCCTGCACCCAGGTGCTGTCGCTGATGCACGAGTACCTCGACGGCGAGGTCGCCGAAGTGCAGCGCATCGACATCGTGCAGCACTTGGGCGAGTGTGCGCCGTGCGATGAGCAGGTCAGCGTCGTGCGCGCCGTGAAGGTCGTCGTGCATCGTTCGTGCGCGGGGGAGGCCGCTCCTGACAGCCTGCGCGTGTCGATCGTCGCGCGCATCCGGCAGGTGACCGTCACGGATGGCTCAGGCGAGTAGCCTGACCTAAGCCCCACCGACAGGAGACGCAGTGAAGCAGACAGTCCGGGCCGAGATGGTCGCATCTGTGCACTCGGTCGTGTCCGAGATCGGCTCCAGCGTCGTGGAAGGCGACACCCTGATGATTCTGGAGTCCATGAAGATGGAGATCCCCGTCGTCGTCGAGGCTGCGGGGGTCATTCGTGAGATCAGCGTCCAGCCGGGGGATGTCGTGCGCGAGGGGGACGTCCTCGCGATCCTGGACTGATCCGTCAGTCGTTGAACGGCACGGGCCGCGTCAGGGCCAGCAGGTCTGTGCCGGGAACAGGCGACCAGTCGCGCTCGGGCACCCGCGTGAATCCGCGCTTGGCGTACATCGCCGCTGCGCCTGTGTTGCTGTCGCGGACGCAGATGGCCAGTGACGTGGCGCCGGTGCGGCGGGCGTGCTCCTCGCACGCGAGGACGAGGGCGTCCGCCACTCCGGTGCCCCAGGCGGCGGGGTCCACGGCGAGGAAGCGGAACTCCACTTCGCCCGGGCCGCCGATCTCCGCCAGATCGGTGCCCGGCAGGCAGATGGTCACGGTGCCGACGACCTCCCCGGACCGCTCCGCGACGAGCAGATGGCCGGCACGCAGCCGCGCCTGCGCGTCGGCAAGCACCTCCCGGTACGGGCTGCCCGGCTCCAGCTGACCCGCGGCATCGTAGGCCGCCACGCTGATCCGGCGGACCGCCTGGAGATCGTGCTCGTGAGCTATCCGAACGGTGACCGTGCTTGCCATGCGTCGACTATGCCGCACGGGACACGGCAGACGCCCGGCTCCCCCTGGCGCTAGCCTCGGACCACACCGATCACCCCGCAGTCAGGAGAGCAGATGGCGCTCACGCCGGGCGAGCACGACCGGCTCCTGCTCCATCTGCAGGGCCAGCTCGCCCGTGAGCGTCGGGCCCGGGGGCTGCTCCTCAACGTGCCCGAGGCGACCGCGCTCATCGCCGACTCCGTGTGCGAGATGGCCCGCGATGGTGTCGACCTGACGACTGCTCGAGAGCGGGCACGCACCCTGCTCGGACCCGAGGACGTGCTGCCGGGG
>JBIIJX010000088.1:0-9677 GCA_044233495.1 Candidatus Nanopelagicales bacterium | reverse complement strand
AACGGAGAACGGGTCCAGCTGAGTCGCGTCCATCTACCGCCTGGCGCACTCGCGGGACGTCACCTCCGCCCTCGGGCGCCACATGCCGCCCCGCTAGCTCAGCGGGCGAACTCCCCACGGTAGTACTCGAAGAGCCACCCGACGATCGCCAGCAGAAGCGCGGCCACCCCGAAGACGATGACCCATACAGCGAAGATCAGGCCCAAAGCGATGATGAAGGCTCCGAGGGCGACGAAGAGGGGCCACCAGGAGTGGGGGCTGAAGAAGCCATACTCCGGATCGGCCTCGTCGATGTCGGCGTCGAGGCGATCCTCCGGGCGCGGGTACACGCGCTTGGCCGTGTAGAGCACGTAGAAGCCGATGATCAGGGCAAGACCGCCAGACAGCGCCAGGGCAGTCGTGCCGATCGGGTCACGCGAGAAGTACCAGTAGATCGCCGCCAGCGGGATGAAGAACGCCGCACCCAGTCCGAAGAGCCAACCTTCGATCTTCACGAGTGCCCTCCCTGGGAGGTCTGGCTCCCTGCGCCGGCACCCACCGGCTGGGCGCCCGGCGCGGCGAGTTCCGGATGGTGGAGGTCGAAGGCAGGGCGCTCGGACCGGATCCGCGGCAGCGACACGAAGTTGTGCCGCGGGGGCGGGCAGGACGTGGCCCACTCGAGCGAGCCACCCCAACCCCACGGATCGTCGACGGTGACCTTCGGAGCCGTCCGCCACGTCTTGATGACGTTCCAGATGAAGAACAGGGTGGAGACACCGAGAAGGGCCGCACCGAGCGTGGAGATCTGGTTGAACAGCGTGAAGTCGTCAGCCGGGAGGTAGTCGCCGTAGCGGCGTGGCATGCCCTGCACGCCGAGCCAGTGCTGGATGAGGAAGGTCACCTGGAAGCCGATGAACAGCAGCCAGAAGTGGATCTTGCCCAGCTTCTCGTCGAGCATGCGCCCGGTCATCTTGGGCCACCAGAAGTACAGGCCGGCAAAGAACAGGAACACGACCGTGCCGAAGACCGTGTAGTGGAAGTGCGCCACCACGAAGTAGCTGTCGGACACGTGGAAGTCCAGAGGTGGGGCCGACAGGATGATGCCGGTCAGGCCGCCGAACAGGAACGTGATCAGGAAGCCCATCGTCCACAGCATCGGCGTGTCGAAGACGATGGAACCGCGCCACATCGTGCCGATCCAGTTGAAGAACTTCACACCCGTCGGGACGGCGATCAGCATCGTCATGATGGCGAAGTAGGGCAGGTAGACGGATCCGGTGACGTAGAGGTGGTGGGCCCACACGCCCATCGACAGGGCGCCGATGGCCATCGTGGCGAAGACCAGACCCTTGTAGCCGAAGATCGGCTTGCGGGAGAACACCGGGATGATCTCGCTGGCGATGCCGAAGAACGGCAGAGCCAGGATGTAGACCTCCGGGTGGCCGAAGAACCAGAACAGGTGCTGCCACAGCATCGCGCCGCCGTTCTCCGGGGCGAACACCAGTGAGCCGTACTCGCGGTCGATGAACGCCATCGCGAGGGCGGCAGCCAGCACCGGGAAGGACAGGATCACGAGCACGCTGGTGATGAAGATCGTCCACGTGAAGATCGGCATCCGGAACATCGTCATGCCCGGGGCGCGCATGGTGAAGATCGTGGTGATGAAGTTGACGCCGCCGAGGATCGTGCCGAGGCCGCCCATCGCCAGGCCCAGGTACCAGAGGTCGGCGCCGACCTCCGGGGAGTACACCGCGTTGCTCAGCGGGGCGTAGGCGAACCAGCCGAAGGCAGCGGCGCCGCCGGGCGTGATGAAGCCAAGAGCCACAGTGAGGCCGCCGAACAGGAACAGCCAGTAGCCCAGCATGTTCAGCCGTGGGAAGGCGACGTCGGGGGCTCCGATCTGCAGCGGCATGATCACGTTGCCGAAGCCCACGAACAGGGGCGTGGCGAACAGGAAAAGCATGATCGTCCCGTGCATCGTGAACAGCTGGTTGTACTGCTCCAGGGAGATGAACTGCATCCCCGGAGCGGCGAGCTCAGCGCGGATGGCCAGGGCCATGAGACCTGCGATGAAGAACCACATGGTGGCCGTGATCAGGTACATGTACCCGATGACCTTGTGGTCGGTGGACGTCACCCAGCTGACCGCGGCGGACCCGAAGGAGCGCTTGCGGGCGGCCTTGCGATCAATGGGAGTCGACTCCGTCGAGGTGACGGGCGGCTCGCTCAGGATCGTCATATCGTCCTCTCATCCGGCATCTGCCCCGCGTCGGTGCTCGTGCCTGTGTCGAAGAGGCCTCCCTGGCCCCGTTCCTTCAGGTCGGCGATGTACTGGTCGTACTCGGCCTGCTCGACGACCCTCACCGTGAAGAGCATGCGGGCATGCTCGGTGCCGCACAACTCGGCGCACTTGCCCGCGTAGACGCCGGTCTTGTCGGGGGTCAGCTCGAACACATTGCGCTTGCCGGGGATGACGTCCATCTTGAACAGGAAGTCGATCACCCAGAAGGAGTGGATGACGTCCGGCGAGACGAGCTCGAAGCGGATCTTCTCCCCCACAGGCAGAACCAGTTCCGCGGGCCGGTCGGGGGATCCGATCGCGTAGGCGTCCTGGTCGAGGTAGTTGAAGGCCCAGTTCCAGCGGAATCCGACCACCTCGACGGTCTCGTCCTGGTCATTGCTGACGGTGAGGATCTCGGACTGGTCGCGGGCGGTGAAGAAGAACAGGCCCAGGATCATGATCAGGGGCAGGACCGTGTAGAGGATCTCGATCGGGATGTTGTAGGCGGTCTGCTCCGGGGTGTCGTCCCGGTGCTTGCGCCGGTAGGCGAAGGACGCCCACAGCATCAGACCCCACGTGAGGATGCCTACCAGCCAGGCGGCGATCCAGGAGCCCTCCCAGAGGTTCTGGATGATCAGGCCCTCCTTGGTGACGGGCTCCGGGAGGTCGAGGAAGATGATCTCGTTGGCGGTGCAGCCGGACAGCGCGAGCGCTGCGATCACGGCCCCGGCACCCACGGCCAGCGCCCTGCGCGGACCCCGGCCCCTGCCCTGATGTCGCTCGAATCCCAGGGACCCCAAGAAGCGCGCGTGGCTCGACTGCCGCACCGAACACCTTCCTCACGTGTGGATGGAAGCGAGACTAGCGCACCTTCCCGGACGTCACCGGACTCACCCGCGCAGTGTGACGGGCCCCTCATCCACCCCTCCCGGCATGGATACCGTGAGCCCATGTCCCACGGACTGCCGGAGGCAGGACTGCCCGACAATCCGCCCGCGGGGTACCTCGACGCCGTGGGTGGACAACCGCTGACCCAGGCGGCGAGACGGGCCTGGTTGGCGGCGGCGGACCAGGCCTGGAGCGATCCGGCCCGACTGCACCATGCGGGGCGCCGGGCCGGCCTCGTGCTCGACACCGCACGCCAGAGCATCGCGACCAGTCTGGGCATCGACCGCGACGAGACCTACTGGACCTCGTCTGGTCCCACCGCCGTCGCGACGGCGCTGCAGGGCCTGCTCAGACGCGGCGGCCGGGTCGCTGCGTCGAGCGTCGAGAGTCTGGCCGTGCTCAGTCCCGCACGCACCCTCGCGGCCGACGTCGACCTCATCGCGGTCGACCGGAACGGCCGCCTCGACCTCGACGACCTCGACCGCGCCCTGGCGCAGGGTCCGGCCGTCCTCGCCGTACAGGCCGCCAACCCTGAGGTGGGCACTCGCCAGCCCCTCGAGGAGGTCCAGGCTCGGGCCCAGCGGGCAGGGGTGCCTCTCCTGGTCCACGCGGTGCAGGTGATCGGCCGCGGTCCGATGCCCATCCACTGGGACATCCTGGCGGCCTCGGCCCGCGACTGGGCGGGACCAGCGGGGGTCGGGGTGCTCGCCGTGCGGCGGCACCTGGCGTGGGCACCGGAGGAGAACCCCGATCGCGGATGGGTCGGCGGCTTCCCGGACATCCCTGGCGCGGTGGCCGCTGCCACCGCTCTCGAGCAGCTGCTGCCTGCGGCCGAGGCCGAGGCGGACCGGCTTCGCGAGCTCACCCGGACGATCCGCGACCGCCTGCCCCTGCTCGCCGAGGGGCTGCAGGTCGTGGGCGAGCCCCATGACCGGCTGCCGCACATCGTCACGTTCACCTGCGCGGGCGTGACCGGCGAGACGGTCGTCGACGAACTGGCCCGTCGCGGATACAGCGTGGCGAGCGGCTCGGCCTGCACGTCGGACGCACGCATGCCCAGCCAGGTGCTGGCGGCCATGGGCATAGCAGCCGACGCATCCGTGCGCGTCTCGCTGCCCTTCGGGTGCGCGCACGAGACGGTGGACGGCTTCCTAGTCGCGCTGCCCGAGGCCCTTGCGGCCGCTCGGGCGACCCTCGCCTGAGGCGGGTCAGCCCCCCAGCGCGGCCGGCATCGTCAGGGCCACGGCCAGCCGGTCGAGGTAGTCCCGACGGGGGATCTCACGGGCGCCGAGGGACCCGAGGTGGTCCGTGCGCCACTGCACGTCGAGCAGTCGCTCCGTCGAGGGACCGGGGGCGGCCGCGAGGCGGGTCACCAGGTCGACCAGCGCGACCTTCGACGCATCGCGCGCACGGTGGAACATCGACTCGCCCGCGAAGAGCCCGCCCACCTCGATGCCGTACAGGCCGCCGACGAGGTCAGTGTCGTCCCACACCTCGACAGAGTGGGCCCATCCCAGTTCGTGCAGGCGCGTGTACGTCGCGATGAACTCGTCCGTGATCCACGCGCCGTCGGTCCGCCCCTCCCGGCAGCCCGTCATCACCCCGGCGAAGTCGGCATCGAGCGTGCATGTGTAGCGACGGCAGGACGACCGGAGAGAGCGGCTGATCCTCAGGGACTCCAGGGGCAGCACCCCGCGCGGATCCGGAGACCACCAGGCCAGCGGACCCGAGGCCAGGTGCATGGGGAACAGGCCCTGTCGGTAGGCCGCGAGGACCGTCGACGGATCGAGGTCGGCGCCGACTGCCACGACGTCCTCTCCCGGCTCCGCATCCGCCGGGTCGGGCAGCAGCCACAGGCACGGGCCCGGGTCGAGGGGCACGGCGGAGAACCCTGATCAGTCCGTCGTCGGCCGGACTGTCAGGGCCGCGGGCATACGACGTGGGGCTCGACTTCCGCGGCCGCGTCGTCTCCGTAGGCGCGAGCCATGCGCTCCAGGAAGTGCGCGCGCGCGAGTTCGTACTCCTGCGTGCCGATCGTCTCGATGACGTACGCGGCGAGAAGGGCCCCGAGCTGCGCGGAGCGCTCGTCGGTCAGGCCCCAGGACTGTCCGCTGAGGTAGCCCGCACGGAAGGCGTCGCCCACCCCGGTGGGGTCGGCCCGGCGATCCTCCTCGGCGACCGGCACGACGACCTCGCGCTCACCGCGCCGAAGCACCCGCGCTCCTTGGTCACCCATGGTGACGACACGCACCTCGACCATGGCATTGAGGTCGTCGTCGTTCCATCCGGTCTTCTGCTGGATCAGCGCGGACTCGTACTCGTTGGTGAACAGGTACTGGGCTCCCTCGATGAGCGGGGAGATCTCCTCGCCGCCCATGCGGGCGAGCTGCTGCGAGGGATCGGCGGCGAACGGGTAGCCGCGGAATCGGCACTCCTCGGTGTGCCGGATCATCGCCTCGGGGTCGTTGGCGCCGATCAGGACCACATCGGCCTTGCCGACGCGGTCGACGACGGGGCGCAGCTCGATGTTGCGGGCCTCCGACATGGCCCCGGGATAGAACGACGCGATCTGGTTCTGCTCGCTGTCCGTCGTGCAGACGAAGCGCGCGGTGTGCCGGGAGTCCGACACCCGCACTCCGGAGGTGTCGACGTTGTGCCGCTGGAGCCAGGACTCGTAGTCCGAGAAGTCCGGACCCACTGCGCCGACGAGGACTGGCCGCAGGCCCAGGCACCCCATGCCGAAGGCGATATTAGGGGCCACTCCCCCGCGCCTGACCTCGAGCTCCTCGACGAGGAAGGACAGGGAGATCTTGTCGAGCTTGTCGGCGACGAGAGAGTCGGCGAACCGGCCCGGGAAGGTCATGAGGTGGTCGGTCGCGATCGATCCTGTGATGAGAATGGCCACGAGCGCTGACCCTAACGGGTCCCCCGATCAGGGGCGGGAAACGCCGAGCCGTGCCGCCAGACGGTCAGTGGAAGGAGTCCCCGCAGGCACAGGAGCCCGTTGCGTTGGGGTTGTCGATCGTGAAGCCCTGCTTCTCGATGGTGTCGACAAAGTCGATCGTGGCACCGGACAGGTAGGGGGCGCTCATGCGGTCGGTCACCACGGCGACCCCGTCGAAGTCGCGCACGACATCCCCGTCGAGGGAGCGGTCATCGAAGAACAGCTGATAGCGCAGCCCGGAGCAGCCACCCGGCTGCACGGCGATCCGCAGGGCGAGATCGTCGCGTCCCTCACTGTCCAGGAGCGTCCGGACCTTGGTCGCCGCACCCTCGGTGAGGAGGATTCCGTCGGTCACCGGGGCCTCGGTGGTGGTGGTCTCAGCCGACATGTCGCTGCCTTTCGGATGGTCGTTCCTGCGGTGGATCCGGGTGTGGATCCTGCAGGGGATCGTGCGGGACTTCGTCGCTCGCGTCAACCCGATGCCGGGCTGCCGTATTCCCGATCCTCCCATGCCCCCGGTGCGAGCGCGCGGGCGCGGCGCGCGGAAGGGCTGTTCCGGATGGGAGACTGTGGTCATGACGCACTCCTTCACCGAGCCGGAGCCCACTGCGCTTGCCCTGCTTCTGCTCGGTCACGGATCGGACCCCGACACCGAGGCCGGCGTGGTGTGCCCGGGCGACCTGCCGGCCCCGTCCGATCCAGATCTGGTGGAGCGGGCCCGCGCCGCGAAGGCGGCGCTCGGCGATCGCGTCTTCATCCTCGGGCACCACTACCAGCGCGACGAGGTCATCGCGTTCGCGGACGTCACGGGCGACTCCTTCAAGCTGGCGCAGCAGGCGGCGGCGCACCCCGAGGCCGAGTTCATCGTCTTCGAAGGCGTCCACTTCATGGCGGAGAGCGCCGACATCCTGACCTCCGAGCACCAGCAGGTGGTCCTGCCGGACCTCGCGGCCGGCTGCTCGATGGCCGACATGGCCTCGATCTCGCAGGTCGAGGAGTGCTGGTCGGTCCTGGAGGAGCTCGGCATCGCGGACGTCACGGTGCCGATCACCTACATGAACTCCAGCGCAGCCATCAAGGCCTTCACCGGCCGACACGGAGGATCCGTGTGCACCTCGAGCAACGCCGAGCGCAGCCTGACGTGGGCGTTCGAGCGCGGCGAGAAGGTGCTGTTCCTGCCCGACCAGCACCTCGGACGCAACACTGCGGTTCGCGATCTCGGCATGAGCATGGATGACTGCGTGGTCTACAACCCGCTGCGCCCGCGCGGCGGCCTCACCGACGAGGAGCTGCGCAATGCGCGCATGATCCTGTGGCGCGGCCACTGCTCCGTGCACGGTCGCTTCACGCCCGACTGCGTGGACGAGGTGCGCGAGCGTGTTCCGGGGGTCACCGTCATCGTGCATCCGGAGTGCTCCTACGAGGTGGTCGAGAAGGCGGATGTCGTCGGGTCGACGGAGAAGATCATCGCCACCATCGCGGCGGCGCCTTCGGGTTCCGCGTGGGCGGTGGGCACCGAGCTGAACCTGGTGAAGCGACTGGCGGAGCAGCATCCGGACAAGGAGGTCGTCTACCTCGATCGGACGGTGTGCTTCTGCTCCACGATGAACCGCATCGACCTGCCGCATCTGGTGTGGGCGCTGGAGTCCCTTGTCGCCGGAACGGTACCGAACCGCATCACGGTCGATGCCGACACCGCGCACTGGGCGCGTGCTGCCCTCGACCGCATGCTTGCCCTCCCGGGACCTACCGCCACTCGCGACTGAGCGCAGGTCACAATCCGGGGGCGCCCCAGATGGCGAACCATCGCGAAAGGTCCGGTTCGAGCGGCAGCTCCCCTGTGAGCAGGTCGCGCACTCGCAGTTCGAGGACGTTGTCGCGCTGCTCCCCCTCCACCGGGCAGAACGGGTAGAAGGTGCCGCGCTTGTACAGGTAGACGAGAGCCAGCTGCTCGCCGGAGGGTCCGTGGAAGGACGCCTGCGAGCACAGCAGCTGGGGGCCGAACCCAGCCTCGACGAGCGAGGTGTTCACGGCGTGCAGGTCGGTGACGACGGCGGGCAGGTCCGCCGGTTCGGTGCTCACCACGAGCCACGTGTATCCGAAGTCGTCGGACGCCACCTCGACCGGCACCCCGCCATCAGCATCAAGGAGTGCGCGCACCTGCGCCTCGACATCCGCGAAGGCCCGGCCCTCCGGGGCTCGAAAGGCCACCGACCCACGACCGGTCGGCAGCATGTCGAGACTCACCTGCAGGCTGATGGCCGCATTCGGAAGCGCGAACAAGGCATCGAGGTCGGGCCTGACGGCCTTCTTCCGGCCCATCACCGCATCGAGAAACCCCACGGCCGCCTACCGGTCGCCGAGTTCCGCCGAGATGCGCGCGAGCTGCTCGAGGCGCTTCTCCAGCGACGGGTGCGTCGACATGATGCTCTCGAGACTGAATCCACTGCCCTTCACGAAGGCGGGCGCGAAGGCGAAGGAGCTGATCGGCTCCATCTGCCGCAGGTCTCGCGTCGGGATCGAGGCCATGTCGCCGGTGATCTTCTGCAGCGCGCGGGCCAGGGCCGAGGGCCGACCGGTGAGCAGGGCCGCTCCGCGATCGGCTCCGAGCTCCCGGTAGCGCGACAGGGCTCGCATCAGGATGAAGGAGATGAAGTAGACGAGCACGCTGACGATCATCACCACCAGGACGAGCAAGGCAGTGTTCTGGTCGCGATTGCGGCCCATGCCCGACCACATGACGCTGCGGGCCATGAAGCCCGCGAGGATCGCGGTGAACGATGCGACCGTCATGACGGTGACATCGCGGTGCGCCACGTGGGACAACTCGTGGGCCAGGACCCCCTCGAGCTCCTCCTGATCGAGGCGCTTCAGCAGGCCGGTCGTCACGACGATGACTGACCGCCGCGGCGAGCGCCCTGTCGCGAACGCGTTGGGCGCGTCGTTCTCAGCGATGCCGATCCGCGGCTTCTCCATGTCGGCCATCGCGCATACGCGATCGACAAGGGCGTGCAGCTGCGGCGCCTGCTCGGGCGTGACCACGACCGCGTGCATCGCCGCCATGGCCAGGGAGTCCGAGAACCACCACTGCCCCAGCAGCAGAGCGGCGCTGATGGCGAGGATGAACCACGCATTGAAACCCAAGGCGAGCAGCAGGCCCGCAAGCACGACGTAGAGCAGCCCGATGCCGAACAGGGTGCCCATCATCCGGGCGGAGAGCCCGCGATCGACCCCATAGCGGGTCTTGCGCATGGTGCCTCCGACCCCCTGCCGTGGACGTAGGTGCTACTGGCCGATCTGCGGCTTGCCGCCACCGGATTCGAGTTCGCGCTTCATCGCCTCGAGTTGGTTGTTGACGTCGCTCTCACTGGCCATGCGCTCGAGCTCGACGGTGATGTCGTCCTTGCCCATCGACGTCACGTCGGTGAGCGCACCGCTTGCGACCAGTTCGTCAATGGCACCGGCGCGCGCCTGCATCTGGGCGGTCTTGTCCTCGGCGCGCTGCACCGCGAGGCCGACGTCGCCGAGCTCGCTCGAGATGCCCGCGAAGGCCTCACCGATCTTGGCCTGGGCCTCGGCCGCGGT
>JBIIJX010000086.1:0-9776 GCA_044233495.1 Candidatus Nanopelagicales bacterium | reverse complement strand
CATACGAGGTGGCGGTGAGGCCGCCGGGCTGGCCGGAGTGCCGATAGGCCATCTTCTGCTCGCGCTTGGCGCCGGTGAGCGCCACCTTGTCAGAGTTGATCACGATCACGAAGTCGCCCATGTCCATGTGAGGAGCGAAGGTCGGCTTGTGCTTGCCACGCAGGAGCTGCGCGACATGGGAGGCCAGACGGCCCAGGACGACGTCAGTGGCGTCGATGACGTGCCAGACGGGGGTGTTGTCGCCCGCCTTGGGGGAATACGTGCGCATGGAGCCGCACCTGTCTCTCACTCGTAGGGACGTGGATTCTGCCCACCCTCCGGACACGGCCGAGGCCGCGAGCGGATGGGTGCCGTACTGGAAGCCATCCCTGGCCCCAGGCCGCCGTGTCGACAGCAGCGCCCAAGGCTATCGGGGTGCTCTCCCCCCGGCCAAATCCGGGGTCCTGCGGCAGATGCGCAGGCGCCTCACCGCTGTTGCGGCCCTTGCCTGCGATGAGTTCACCTGTCCATCGGGCTCCCTCGGCAGCAGATGGCTATACACCAATGAGGTGTATCCTTGCTCCCGTGTCCCGGACGAACATCGACATCGACGATGGACTGGTCGAGGCGGCCATGGCGCGCTATCACCTCAGGACCAAGCGGGAGGCGGTCGACTACGCCCTTCGCCACCTCGTGGGCCAGCCGTTGACCAAGGAGGAGGCGCTGGCCATGTGCGGCTCGATGCCGGAATTCGAGGTGCCGGAGGCCCGGTTCACAGACGACCGCGACCATGACGACGACCCCGCTCGCTGACTCCTCGATCTGGATCGCCGCACTGCGGGATCCCGACTCCTGGATCCGCCGCCAGATCCAGGCCGACTCCCCCGTGGCCCACACCGACCCCGTGCTCATGGAGGTGTTGTCGGGCGTGAGGAACGAGCAGGAGATACGTGCGACGCGGGCATTCGTGACGCGTGGACCGTACGTACCGTTCGACGCCGCGTCGGATTTCGAGGGAGCCGCCACCATCTACAGAGCCGCCGGACGCCGGGGCATGGTGCCTACGAGCCATGTCGCCTGCATGACCATCGCTGTTGCCCTGCGGAACGACCTGCCGCTGATCACCCTCGACACCCGTCAGGCGGCCATCGCCGAGATGTTCGGCGTCCCACTGGCCTCCTAGCCGTTGTCCCAGCGCGCCTCGGGTGCCTCCTCGACGCGGCCGTCGGCACGGAAGACGAGGAAGCGGTCGAAGCCACGGGCGAACCACCGGTCGTGGGTGACGGCCACGACGGTGCCCTCGAAGGCGTCGAGCCCGACCTGGAGAGCATCGGCGCTCTCGAGATCGAGGTTGTCGGTGGGCTCGTCGAGGAGCAGGAGCGTCGCACCGGAGAGTTCGAGGAGCAGGATCTGGAAACGTGCCTGCTGGCCACCGGAGAGCGACTCGAATCGCTGCTCGGCCGCCGCGGAAAGCTCGTACCGATCGAGCGCGCGGGCGGCGATCTCGCGCGGCATGCCGTCGCGGTGGCCGTCGCCGCGATGGAGGATCTCCAGCAGGGTCCGACCCTCGAGATCGGGCCGAAGATGCGTCTGGGCGAACCAGCCCGGTCGCACCCGCGAGCCCAGGCGAACCGTGCCGGTGTGGGCCACCGCGGGGATGGCGACGGAGCCGACCGGCTGGTGCTCGACGTCCGGATCCGAGCCGCCCAGCGCGAGCAGGCGAAGCAGGTGCGACTTGCCCGAGCCGTTCGCCCCGAGGACTGCGACGCGCTCTCCGAACCACACCTCCGCATCGAAGGGCTGCGTGAGCCCGGTGAGCGTGAGGCACTCGGCCACGATCGCGCGCTTCGCCGTGCGACCGCCCGTCAGTCGCATGGTGACCTTCTGCTCGCGCGGGATCGCGGTGGGCGGACCGGCCTCCTCGAACTTGGCCAGGCGCGTCACAGCCGCCTGGTAGCGCGAGGACATCCCATCGTTGAACTTCGCCTTCTCACGCAGCCTGATCATGTTCTCGCGAAGCTTGACGTGCTCCTCATCCCAGCGCCGCCGCAGCTCCTCAAGCCGCGAGAAGCGATCGGCGCGAGCTTCGGCGAAGGTGCCGAATCGCTCTCCGTGGACCCAGACGGTATTGCCGGCTGCGCCGAGTTCGAGGGCCACCACGGAGGTCGCTGCGCGGTCGAGGAGCTCGCGATCGTGCGAGATGAGCAGGACCGTCTTGCGCGTCTGCCGGAGCTGGTCCTCGAGCCACACCTTGCCCGGGACGTCCAGATAGTTGTCCGGCTCATCGAGGATGAGCACCTCGCTCGAACCACGAAGGAGCAGCTCGAGCACGATGCGCTTCTGCTCTCCTCCGGAGAAGGTGCTGACGGGGCGCCACTTCACCAACTCATAGGGCTGCCCCAGTGCGGATGTCGTGACGACGTCCCACAGGACCTCCGCGTCATAGCCTCCGGCGTCCGCGAAGTCCGAGATCGCCTGGGCGTAGGCCATCTGGATGCGCTCGTCCTCCGACTCCATCAGCGCGAGTTCGAGATCGTCCACGCGCGCAGCAGCGACAGACAACGCCGCCGGGCTGACGCTGAGCAGCAGGTCGCGCAGGGTGCCATCGTCGACCTGCCCAATGAACTGGCGCATGACGGACACCGCCCCGCTCGTGGTGATCACCCCCTCGTCCGGCTGGATGTCCCCCGCGATCATGCGCAGCAAGGTGGTCTTGCCTGCGCCATTGGGACCGACGAGCGCCGCCACCTGCCCCTCGCCCACGCGGAACGACACATCCGAGAGCAGCACGCGCCCGTCCGGGAGCGAGTACGTGACATGCGCAACGTCGATGTGGCCCATCAGTTCAGACGCACCCGGGCAGGCGAGCTCACAGCGTTCGCAGGCTTCGGGTCTCACGCTGCCGCGCAGCAAGCTCGGCTTCCGGCGGGTAGCCGACCTCCTCGAGCACGAGAGGGAAAGCGGGCATGACCGTAACGGCAGAGTCCTTGTCCCCTCTGGCGAGCACCTCACCGGGCCACGTGACCGGCCGCCGGCCCTCCCCCACCGGCAGCATGACTCCGACCAGGGCACGCACCATGGAGTGGCAGAACGCATCCGCCTGCACCGTCATGACCGCCGAGCCGGCGTCGTCTCGGCTCCAGTCCAGGCGCTGCAGGGTCCGAATGGTGCTCGCGAACTCCCGCTGCTTGCAGAAGGGCGCGAAGTCGTGCTCGCCGAGGAGTGCCGCGGCGGCCGTGTTCATCGCATCGAGGTCCAGGGGCCTGTGGTGCGGAAGGATCTGCTCCCTGTTCAGCGGATCGGGGCCCCGGGGATCATCGTTGACGCGGTAGGTGTATCGGCGCCAGATCGCCCCGAAGCGCGCGTCGAAATCCGACGAGACCTGCTCCATGTCGATGACTCGCACGTCGTCGGGCATCGCACGATTGACCCGACGCACGTCGACGTCATCCGGCCACGCGGCGACGTCCATATGGGCAACCTGGCCTCGGGCATGCACCCCGGCATCCGTACGCCCCGCGCACTGGAGCTCGACCGGCTGGCGGAAGAGGTGGGAGAGCACCCGCTGCATCTCCGCCTGGACGGTGCGCAGGCCCATCTGCTCCGGCTGCGCCGCCCAGCCATGGAAGTCGCGGCCGTCGTACGCGATCCGCAGGCGCAGACGGATCAGCCCGCCACCGGAGTCGGTGGCGGGCTGATCGAGGTCAGGCTGGAGGCTCAGGCCTCGTCCTTCTTCTCATCGGCGCTGTCGTCGCCGTCCGCTGAATCAACGGCGGCGTCCGCATCGGTGTCGACCTCCACGACTTCCTCGACTACGGCGCCGTCACCGCTCTCGGCGACCTCGTCGACGACAGTCTCCACGACGGCAGGCGCCGCCGCAGCTGTGGCCTTCTCCTTGGCTGCCCGCTTCGTCGCTCCCGTCGCCTCGGCGACGACCTGCTCGAGCATCGGCTCGACCAGCTCGATCACGGCCATGGGCGCGTTGTCGCCCTTGCGCGGACCGATCTTGGTGATGCGGGTGTAGCCGCCGGGACGGCCCGCGTACTGGGGTCCGATCTCAGTGAAGAGGGTGTGCACGACGGACTTGTCGCGCACGACCGTCATGACACGACGACGAGCGTGGAGGTCACCGCGCTTGGCGAAGGTGATCAGCCGCTCGGCCAGGGGACGCAGGCGCTTGGCCTTCGCCTCGGTGGTCGTGATCCGGCCGTGCTCGAACAGCGCGGTGGCCAGATTGGCCAGCATGAGCCGCTCGTGAGCCGGACCGCCGCCGAGACGCGGGCCCTTGGTTGGCGTAGGCATGGGTTCTCCTTGAGTGCTTTCTCGTCGCAGCCCTAGAGCTGCTCGTCCTCGGCGTACGCCAGGTCGTCATCGTCGTCCGAGTAGTAGACCGCGGCGCCGGGATCGAATCCGGGCGGGCTGTCCTTGAGCGCCAAGCCGAGGCCGGCGAGCTTGATCTTGACCTCATCGATCGACTTCGCCCCGAAGTTGCGAATGTCGAGGAGGTCGGCCTCGCTGCGGGTGATGAGCTCTCCCACGGTGTGGATGCCCTCACGCTTGAGGCAGTTGTACGAGCGGACCGTCATGTCGAGCTGCTCGATCGGAGTCGACAGCTGCTCGGCCACGAAGGCATCGGTCGGCGACGGGCCGATGTCGATGCCCTCGGCCTCGACATTGAGCTCGCGGGCCAGGCCGAAGAGCTCGACGAGGGTCTTGCCGGCCGACGCGACCGCATCGCGCGGCAGCATCGAGGGCTTGGTCTCGACGTCAAGGATCAGCTTGTCGAAGTCGGTGCGCTGCTCGACGCGAGTCGCCTCGACCTTGTAGCTGACCTTCAGCACCGGGCTGTAGATGGAGTCGACCGGGATGCGCCCGATCTCCTGGCCAGCCTGCTTGTTGAGCACCGCCGACACGTAGCCGCGCCCGCGCTCCACGACCAGCTCGATCTCGATTTTGCCCTTGTCGTTCAGGGTCGCGATGTGCAGGCCCGGGTTGTGCACCTCGACACCGGCCGGCGGCTGGATGTCAGCAGCAGTGACCGTACCCGGGCCCTGCTTGCGCAGGTACATGACGACGGGCTCGTCGTGCTCGGAGGAGATGACCAGCTGCTTGATGTTCAGGATGATCTCGGTGACGTCCTCCTTCACCCCCGGGATGGTGGTGAACTCGTGAAGGACCCCGTCGACGCGGATGCTCGTGACGGCCGCACCCGGGATGGAGGACAGCAGGGTGCGACGAAGGGAGTTGCCGAGGGTATAGCCGAAGCCGGGCTCCAGCGGCTCGAGAACGAACCGCGAACGGAACTCGGAGATGGGCTCCTCGGTGAGCAGGGGACGCTGGCTGATGAGCACGATGGACTTCCTTCCGGCGACGACCGCTATTTGACGTCGCGCATCTCGGCCCGGCAGGGCCAGGAACGGTTACTTGGAGTAGAGCTCGACGATCAGCTGCTCGTTGACCTGGGTGTCGATGACACCGCGGGCCGGGAGCGAGTGCACGAGGATGCGCATCTGCGAGGGCACGACCTCGAGCCATGCGGGCACCGGGCGCTCGCCGATCTCGGCGTGAGCCACGATGAAGGGCGTGAGCTCACGGGAGCCCGGACGCACCTCGACGATGTCGTTGGGCGACACCCGGTAGGACGGGATGTTCACCTTGCGACCGTTCACCGTGAAGTGGCCGTGCGTCACCAGCTGGCGGGCCATGTCGCGGGACTTGGCGAAGCCGGCACGGAACACGACGTTGTCGAGACGGGTCTCGAGGATCTGCAGCAGGTTCTCGCCGGTCTTGCCGGACTGCCGCTGCGCCTCCTTGTAGTAGTTCGAGAACTGCTTCTCGAGCACCCCGTACATACGGGTGGCCTTCTGCTTCTCACGAAGCTGCAGCAGGTACTCGCTGTCCTTCGACCGACCGCGGCCGTGCTGGCCCGGGGGGTAGGGACGCTTCTCGAAGGGGCACTTCGGCGACTCGCACTTCGCGCCCTTCAGGAAAAGCTTCATCTTCTCGCGGCGGCACCGCTTGCAGTCGGCGTCAACGTAACGCGCCATTGTCGGTATCTCCTAGGTTCCGGTGTGCGCGATCAGACGCGACGACGCTTGGGGGGACGGGTGCCGTTGTGCGGGGCAGGGGTGACATCGGCGATGGAGCCGACCTCGAGGCCCGTGGCCTGCAGCGAACGGATGGCGGTCTCGCGGCCGGAGCCCGGACCCTTCACGAACACGTCGACCTTGCGCATGCCGTGCTCCATGGCGCGGCGCGCCGCGGCCTCAGCAGCAAGCTGGGCGGCGAAGGGAGTCGACTTGCGGCTGCCCTTGAAGCCGACCTGGCCGGCGCTGGCCCAGGAGATCACCGCGCCCGTGGGGTCGGTGATGGACACGATGGTGTTGTTGAACGTGCTCTTGATGTGGGCGTGGCCGTGGGCCACGTTCTTCTTCTCCTTGCGGCGGACCTTCTTGGCCGCGCCGCCCTTGCCTGTGGGTGCCATGAGTTGATCTCTCCAGTCTGAGGGGGGACGCGGACTACTTCTTCTTGCCTGCGACGGTCTTGCGCGGGCCCTTGCGCGTGCGCGCATTGGTGTGGGTGCGCTGGCCGCGTACCGGAAGGCCCTTGCGATGGCGCAGGCCCTGGTAGCAGCCGATCTCGACCTTGCGGCGGATGTCCGCGGCGACCTCGCGTCGGAGGTCACCCTCGACCTTGAGGTTCTCGTCGATCCAGTCGCGCAGTGCGACGAGCTGGTCGTCCGTGAGGTCCTTGGACCGCATCTCCGGATCTATGCCGGTGGCGGCGAGGGCCTTGGCTGCCTGGGAGCGGCCAACGCCGTAGATGTAGGTGAGTGCGACTGCCATGCGCTTGTCGCGCGGCAGGTCGACACCAACGAGTCGTGCCATGTGGCGTTCTCTCTTCTCTCTCATCGCACGAGGTCTGGATGCGGTACCGGCCCTGCCCGCCAAGGCAGGTCCCCGGCCTCGTGTCCGGGGGTGGCGTCCCGCTTGGCGCACGCGCTGCTGCGGGGGTCGGGTACTGCGTATGGGTTCGGTCGCGCGGGTTGTCTCCCCGACGACCACGTCAGGCCTGGTTCAGCCCTGACGCTGCTTGTGGCGAGGGTTCTCGCAGATCACCATGACACGGCTGTGGCGACGGATGACCTTGCACTTGTCGCAGATCTTCTTGACGCTCGGCTGCACCTTCATGATGACTCTCTCGGTTCGATTCGGTCGTTCGGACTTCGGCACTACTTGTAGCGGTAGACGATCCGGCCTCGCGTGAGGTCGTAGGGCGAGAGCTCCACGACAACTCGGTCGTCCGGAAGGATCCGGATGTAGTGCATCCGCATCTTGCCGCTGATATGAGCGAGCACCTTGTGCCCGTTGTCGAGCTCCACCCGGAACATCGCGTTGGGCAGGGACTCGGTGATCGTGCCCTCGAGCTCGATCGCGCCGTCCTTCTTGCCCATGTCCTCAGCTTCCGTTGATCGGGTGGTCGGACCGGATTCCGCGCGCACACGACCGCCTCGCCGAGGCGATGGTGGTGTGGAGGCGGGGAAGCCTGAGACCGACCTGCGTACTCTACGCGCCCCCGGTCCCCCGACAAAATCCGGGTCCCGTCCCTTTCGTCCCGATCAGGGCGCCGGGCGGGCGAAGGGCTCGAGCCCATCGGCGAGCAGCCGGGCCTCAGCTCTCCGATAATCGGATTCAAAGGCCGTGGGATCCGGCACTCGGGACCGCCACTTGTCCAGGCCCACACGCTCGGCGGGCATCTGCTCGTCGAAGAAGGCGCGCATCGCGGGATCGTCACCCAGGCCGAGGAAGTCCAGGACCCGCTGGTAGCTCGCGTCGCGATCCAGGACGACGAGATCCTCCAGCGACATCACGAGGACGGACTCGGGGGCCACGCCCTCCAGGCCCTCATGGGCCCGGCGCATGCGGGTCTCCCACCAGGTGATCGCCTCGGCCGGATCGTCCGGCCCCCAGCGCTCGGCGATCACCGAGGCGGCGGTGCTCCGACCGTCGCGGACCATCCAGATGAATCGCGCCTCAGGCCAGAACCGGTGGATGCGGGCGGCGTTGGCGATGTTCGGCGGCGAGGTGTCGATCCACCACGGCTCCCCCGCATCACCGCGCTGAGCGCGGATCATGCCGGTGAGGAAGTCCCGACCGGCTGCTACGGGATCCGCATCAAGCCCGGCGTCCAGCTCGGCGAGCAGCCGCTCGCGTTCAGCCTCGTCCATGCTCAGGTGCAGCCCGCTGGCACGCCCGAGTCTGTTCGTGCGCAGCCACCACGGGCCCCGCATTCCCTCCTCGAAGGCGGCCAGTCGCGAGCGGGGGGACCCCATTCCGCGCCGCAGGCGCTTGCGACCGGTGACCCCGAGGACGAGGTCGAGGAGTCCGCCGTCCTTGTTGACGAACTTCACCTCGCGAGGCCAGCTGGCCCGAGCCTGCGGGTGCCGATGAAGCAGGCCGGCGATCACCGTCGTGCCACTTCGGCCAGTGCCACCCGCCATGATCGGCGTGACGGATTGCGTCACGAGATTCCACCGCCCTTGAGCTGCGCTGACCGACAGTCGACCTCGCCGATCCTAGTCAGGCTGCGCCGCATCACAGACGGACGTCATCGAGCGCGGTGAGGACCCACGGACCCTCGTCGGTGACCGCGACCGTGTGCTCCCAGTGGGCGGCGGCGCTGCCATCCATGGTCGAGACCGTCCAGGCGTCGTCGAGCAGCACGACCTCCTCGTCGCCGAGGACGACCATCGGCTCGATCGCCAAAGCCATGCCGGCACGCAGCACGGGCCCCCGTCCGGGCGCCCCGTAGTTCAGGATGTGCGGCTCCATGTGCATGCGGGATCCGATCCCGTGGCCGCCGTACTCGCGGACGATCCCGTACTCCACCCCGGAGGCGTCCGATGCCTCGAGAATCGTGGCTTCGACCGCATGGCTGATGTCGGTGAGGTGCGCGCCCACGGTGGCGCGCCGGAGACCGGCCCACAGGGCCGCCTCAGTGACCTGGCTCAGGGCCCGGAGCTCGGCCGCGACATTTCCCACCTCGATCGTCATCGCCGCATCGCCGTTCCAGCCATCGACGATGGCGCCGAAGTCGACCGAGAGCAGGTCCCCGTCGCGGAGGACGCGATCTCCGGGTATGCCGTGCACCACCTCGTCGTTGATGGAGGCGCAGATGACCCCCGGGTAGGGAACCGCCCCGTGGGCCTTGTACCCCAGGAAGGACGAAGTCGCCCCGTGATCGGCGAGCACTTCACGGGCGATGGCGTCCAGATCCCCAGTCGTGACTCCGGGGAGCGCCGCCACGCGAATGGCCTCGAGCGCTCGCGCCACCACGCGGCCGGCCTGGCGCATGACGGCCAGCTGGTCGCTCGACTTGATCTCGATCGCGGACCTGCGGCCGAACATCGACTAGCCCTCGATGGCGAGAGCGGCCACGATCCGCCCGGTGACATCGGCGATCTCGCCGAGGCCGTCCACCTGAACCAGGAGACCCTGCGAACGGTAGACCTCGATGAGCGGCGCGGTCTGCTCGAAGTAGACCTCGAGGCGCCGCCGGATCACATCCTCGGTGTCGTCACTGCGCCCCTGCTCGGTAGCCCGCCGCACCAGGCGGGCAACGACCTCGTCGAGATCGACGGTGAGCTCCAGCACGGCATCGAGGTGCTGCGCCGCTGAACTCAGCATGGCCTTGAGCTCGCCCACCTGCTCGACCGTGCGCGGGTAGCCGTCGAGCAGGAAACCCGGGCGGCAGTCATCGTGGGTGAGACGATCGCGCACCATGCCATTGGTCACGCC
>JBIIJX010000085.1:0-9811 GCA_044233495.1 Candidatus Nanopelagicales bacterium | reverse complement strand
TGGGCGACCAACTGCGGGACGCTGTCGCACTCGGCGGTCGCATACTCCGGGTGGCTCCCGACGTCCAGGTACAGGCGTGAGCCATTGGTCAGGAAGACATTGCTGCTGCGTCCCCATGCCACCACGCGCCGGAAGAGGTATCGAGCGACCTCATCGGGGCTGAGTCGTCGCTGTCCGTTGAAGGTGCAGGTGACCCCGTACTCGGTCTCGATCCCGAAGATCCTGCGGTCCATGCCCCTACGCTAGGCGCTGCACCCGATTCGCACCCGTCAAGCCCGGTGAGTTCTTCCTGGTCAGGTGGAGAGGAGAGCGGCGAGCCGACCGTTGTCGAGGCGAGTGAATGTTCGACGAGGCCGTGTGCGGTCGAGGACGGCCACCTCGAGCTGGCCAGTGTCGAGTTGCCTGGGCTGCTCATCCCCGAGCTCGCCCAGTGCATACACCGCCAACCGCAGGGCCTCCGCCAGTGGCAGGCCGTCACGCCAGCGGTCGCCCAGCGCGCTGACGATGCGCTCGGCGGATCCGCCCATGGCGACGTACCCGTGCTCGTCCGACACGGAGCCGTCGAACATCAGCCGATAGAGCTGGTCGTCTTGGGGCGTCTCCCCCACCTCGGCAACCACGAGCTCCACCTCGAAGGGTTTCGCCGTCTCGGTGAAGATCGTCCCGAGTGTCTGCGCATAGGCGTTGGCGAGGCTGCGACCGGTCACGTCGGTGCGGTCGTACGAGTAGCCACGCATATCGGCGAGGCGCACCCCGGCTACGCGAAGACTCTCGAACTCGTTGTACTTGCCGACGGCTGCGAACCCGATGCGGTCGTACAGTTCGCTGATCTTGTGCAGGGCGCGCGAGGGGTTCTCCGCGATGAACGCGATCCCCTCGTCGTACTGCAGCACGACGACGCTACGCCCTCGCGCAATGCCCTTCCGCGCGAAGTCGGCCTTATCGCGCATGATCTGCTCGGGCGACACATAGAACGGCACCGACATCTCAGTTACCCACCTGTCGACCGCCGTCAGGATCGGTGCGCCGCTGCACGAGCATCTCGTCGACGACTGGGCCGACCTGATCGTCCGGAAGGATCAGGGATCCGCCGGACGTCACAACGGCGACAACCGGATAGATGCCGCGGGCGACATCGGGACCACCGGTGGCGCTGTCATCGTCGGCGGCGTCGTACAGCGCCTCGATAGCCGCCCTCACGCCGGCACGCGTGTCCGCGTCGCGACGGTAGAGCTTCTTGAGTGAGCCGCGGGCAAATGTCGATCCCGAGCCCACAGCATGGAAGTCATGCTCCTCATACCGGCCACCGGTGACGTCGTAGGAGAAGATGCGCCCGCGGGCACGCAGGGGGTCATAGCCCGCGAGAAGGGGCACCACGACGAGCCCCTGCATGGCGAGGCCGAGCTGGTTGCGCAGCATCGTGGCCAGCCGGTTGGCCTTGCCGTCGAGGGACAGCGGAACCCCCTCGATCTTCTCGTAGTGCTCGAGCTCCACCTGGTACAGGCGCACGAGCTCGACAGCGAGTCCTGCCGTGCCTGCGATCCCGATCACGCTGAGGTCATCGGCAGTGAACACCTTCTCGATGTCATGCTGGGCGATCAGGTTGCCCATCGTGGCGCGGCGATCGCCCGCCATGACGACGCCATCAGCAGTGCGCAGCGCGACGATCGTCGTGCCGTGCGGTGCCGTGGGCGATGCACCTGAGACCGTGGGGGCAGGCAGTCGGTCCGGATGCAGGGCCGCCAGGAAGTCCACGAACGAGGACGAGCCGGTGAGGCCGTAGGCGCTCGGCAGCCCCGTTGAGGAATTCACTGGCCGCCCTTCTGGACGAAGGACTTGACGAAGTCCTCCGCGTTCTCCTCGAGGACCTCGTCGATCTCGTCGAGGATCGCATCCACATCGGCGTCAAGTCCAGAGGGCACCGTTGTCGAGGAGGTTGCCACCTCGACGGGCTCCTCCTGCTCCTGTCGGCCACGCCGGTGCTCGGACGTCTCTCTCTGTGCCATGGAGGAAGGCTATCGTGAATCGCGCATCAGGCTTCCGACAAGCGCCTCTGCGTCGGCAGAGCCCTCGAGCAGTTCGTGCACGTGCTCGTGGGTGCCCCTCAGGGGATCGATCATGGGAACCCGCAGGAGGGACTCACGTCCGGGCAGGTCGAACACCAGGGAATCCCACGACGCCGCTGCGACCGACTCAGGGAACCTTCGAATGCACTCCCCTCGGAAGTAGGCGCGTGTGTCGGTCGGCGGGCAGGTGATGGCATCCGTGACGGTCGAGTCGTCGAACATGCGCACGAGCCGGCCCTTCTGCTCGAGCTTGGCTGCCAGCCCGCGGTCAGGGCGCAGGTCTGAGTACTGAAGGTCGATCAGCTGCAGGCGGGGCGAGGACCAGTCGAGTGACTCCCGGCGCCGGAATCCGTCCAGGAGAGTCCCCTTGGCGACCCAGTCGACTCGATCAGCGCAGATGAGCGGGTCCTTCGCCAGATCGTCGAGCACTGACCCCCACTGTTCGAGGACGTCACGGGTCACCGGGTCAGGATCGGTGCAGAAGGAGTGCGCGCGGTCCAGGAGCACGCGCTGGATGTCCATGGCGGTCATGCGACGGCCGTCGGCGAGCTCCACCAGATGACCGAGGTTGGTGTCGTGTGAGACCGCGTGCATCTCGCGGACCGGGCTCTGCGGCCATAGGTCCAGATCGGACAACCGACCCGCTTCGAGCAGGGCTAGGACCAGAGCCGTGGTGCCCATCTTCAGGTACGTCGCGGTGTCGCTCAGGTTCGCGTCTCCGACGATGACATGGAGTCGGCGGTACCGCTCCGGGTCCGCATGAGGCTCGTCTCTGGTGTTGATGATGGGTCGCTTGAGGGTGGTCTCGAGCCCGACCTCGACTTCGAAGAAGTCGGCCCGCTGGCTCAACTGGTAGTCCAGTCGACGTCCGTCCTGGCCGATACCGAGGCGCCCGGCACCCGTGAAGACCTGACGCGTGATGAAGAACGGCGTCAGGTGACGGACGATCTCCGCAAAGGGGGTGCGACGGTCCATGAGGTAGTTCTCATGGCACCCGTACGATGCACCCTTGTTGTCCGTGTTGTTCTTGTAGAGGACTATCGGGTGTCCCTCGGGATCCTGAGCTGCCAGCTGCATGGCTATTCGCATGATCTCCACGCCGGCGCGATCCCAGAGCACGGCGTCGCGGGGATTGGTGACCTCGGGAGTCGACAGTTCCGGGTGTGCGTGATCGACGTACAGGCGAGAACCGTTGGTGAGCACGACGTTCGCCATGGCAGGGTCGTCCGTCAGCTGACTGGGATCGGCGTCGGCCCGCGACATGTCGAAGCCCCGCGCGTCTCGCAGCGGGCTCTCGAGGGCGTAGTCCCAGCCTCCGGGACGCTGACCGCTCGGAACGACGTGGCGGGCGTAGGCATTGACGATCCGCGAACTCGACACAGTCGGATTGATCGTCGGATGGCCCGGGATCGAGATCCCGTACTCGGTCTCGATGCCCATCACGCGATGGACGGACATCTAGAGGTACTGCCCCGTGTTGGCGACGTTCTCGATCGAGCGCCCTGGCTCGGAGCCCTTCTTGCCCTTGACGAGCGTGCGGATGAAGACGATCCGCTCGCCCTTCTTTCCTGAGATCCGCGCCCAGTCGTCGGGGTTGGTCGTATTGGGAAGGTCCTCGTTCTCACGGAACTCGTCGAGGCAGGCCGCCAGCAGATGCTGGATGCGGATGCCCTTGTCGCCGGTCTCGAGGAAGTCCTTGATCGCGCTCTTCTTCGCACGGGCGACGATGTTCTCGATCATCGCCCCGGAGTTGAAGTCCTTGAAGTAGAGGGTCTCCTTGTCGCCGTTGGCGTACGTGACCTCAAGGAACATGTTCTCCTCGGATTCCGCGTACATCGTCTCGACCGCCCGGGTGATCATCGCTGCGCAGGCGGTCACGGGGTCATGGCTGTGCTCGGCGAGATCGTCCGGATGGATGGGCAGGGACGGAACGAGGTACTTGCTGAAGATGTCGTTCGCCGACTCCGCATCGGGACGCTCGATCTTGATCTTCACGTCCAGGCGACCCGGTCGGAGGATGGCTGGATCGATCATGTCCTCCCGGTTGGAGGCGCCGATGACGATGACGTTCTCGAGGCTCTCGACTCCGTCGATCTCGCTGAGCAGCTGGGGCACGATGGTGTTCTCGACGTCGCTGGAGACACCGGTGCCCCGAGTGCGGAAGAGTGAGTCCATCTCGTCGAAGAAGACGATGACCGGCATCCCCTCGGATGCCTTCTCACGGGCCCGCTGGAAGACCAGACGGATGTGCCGCTCGGTCTCGCCCACGTACTTATTGAGCAGTTCCGGCCCCTTGATGTTGAGGAAGTAGGACTTGGACTCGCTGACTCCGGTGCGCTCCGCGACCTTCTTCGCCAGCGAGTTCGCCACGGCCTTCGCAATGAGAGTCTTGCCGCACCCGGGCGGGCCGTAGAGCAGGATGCCCTTCGGTGGCTTCAGTTGATGCTCCGCGTAGAGGTCCGGATGCAGGAACGGCAGTTCGACGGCATCCCGAATGGCCTCGATCTGGTCGCGAAGGCCGCCGATGTCCTCGTACTGGATATCGGGCACCTCCTCGAGTACGAGCTCCTCGACCTCCGACTTGGGGATGCGCTCATAGACGACTCCGGTGCGCACGTCGCACAGGAGGGAGTCGCCGGCCCGCAAGCGCATGGTGCGCAGGGGCTCAGCGATCCGGACGACCCGCTCCTCGTCGGTGTGCCCGATGACCAGAGCGCGATCCCCGCCATCCAGCAGCTCCTTGAACACCACGATCTCTCCGACGTCCTCGAAGTCGAGTGTCGCAATGACGGTGAGCGACTCGTTGAGCACGAGTTCCCGACCGGGTTCCAGCGCCGCCCGGTCGACGGAGGGGCTGACTGCCACGCGCAGCTTGCGCCCCGCGGTCGCGATCGTGGCGTTGCCATCGTCATCGAGTGAGATCAGCGTCCCGAAGCTCTGGGGCGGATCACCCAGGCGGTCGACCTCCTCCTTCAGGGTGACGATCTGCTCCCGCGCCTCCCGCAGCGTCCGGATGAGTCGCGCGTTGTGGTCCTTCTGCGCGGCGAGCTCCCCACGCAGCTCCGTCAGGGCTGTCTCCAGATCATGCACGCGAGAGGCCCAGCCAGGTGTCTCGGTCATCGCGTCTCCAGCCTCAGAGGGTCAGCCGCCACTGTAACCCGAGTCCGAGCCGGCCACCCGTTCTGACGAGCCAGAGTCAATGCCGCCCGGACCGCCGTAGTCGTCGCCGTAGGCGCCGGGTGCCGGACGGCGTCGCCGTGGCGGCAGGACAGTGCCGGGAGCCAGGCGCCGCGTGGTCACCAGGAAGGCGGTGTGGCCGTTCATGCGGTGATCAGGCCGGACGGCCAGTCCATCGAGGTGCCAGGTGCGCAGAAGGGTCTCCTCGGCGCGCGGCTCCGTCCAGTCTCCCGTGACCCGGAGGGACTCCACGAGCCGGGACAGTTGTGTGGTCGTCGCGACGTAGCCGATCAGGACGCCGCCGGGCGCCAGCGCGGCTGCTGCGCTGCCCAGGCACTCCCACGGAGCGAGCATGTCGAGGATCACCGCGTCGAGGTCACGCTCCGCGAGGTCGTGCGCCATGTCGCCCAGTCGCAGCGTCCAATTCACCGGGCGGTCACCGAACCACACGGCGACATTGCGTTCGGCAACCTCGGCGAACTCCGGTCTGCGCTCATAGCTGACCACGGATCCCTGGTCGCCGACGGCGCGCAGGAGGCTGCAGGTGAGCGCACCCGATCCGACTCCTGCCTCCGCGACACGCGCGCCCGCGCCGATATTGGCCAGGCCGATGATCCGCGCCGCGTCCTTGGGGTAGATCACCTGAGCGCCACGGGGCATGGACAGCACGAAATCGTCCAGGATGGGCCGGAGGGCGAGGAAGGCGGTTCCGTTGCTTGAGGTCACGACGATGCCCTCGGGGCGGCCGATGATCTCGTCGTGCGGTAGAGCACCGCGGTGGGTGTGGTACGCAGCGCCTTCGACGAGGGTGATGGTGTGCATCTTCCGGCGGGGATCGGTCAACTGCACGAGGTCACCCACCTGGAAGGGACCACGACGCCGGCTGTCCGCTATGCCCACTGCCTGCTCCCTCGTCGCACTCGCTGAACGGTACTAGGCTCCCGTGACGTGGCTGACAGCGCTCGATCCGGGCGCTACCCCGCGTCGCTGTCCCCTTCGCGAGCCGCGGACTTCACCACCTGTCCCCTGCTCTACCGTTTTCGGGCGATCGATCGGCTGTCTGAGGCACCCTCGGCGGCTGCGGTGCGGGGCACCCTTGTGCATCGTGCCCTGGAGCTCCTCTTCGGGCTGCCCGCCGCGCAGAGGACCCCATCGGCCGCCGCCGACCTGCTCGTGGCCTCGTTCGCAGAGATGGAGCAGCACTCGCCCGATGAGGCCGACGCCTTGCGTCCGCGGCCCGGAGCACCGCCGGACATCGACGGCGACCGGTTCCTGAAGTCCTACTTCGCGCTGGAGGATCCGCGGCGACTGGAGCCGCATGCCTGCGAGATCGCCGTGTCGAGTGTCGTCTGCGATGAACTCGAGCTTCGGGGGTACGTCGATCGCGTCGACCGGACGGCCGATGGCCGCGTGCGCATCGTCGACTACAAGACCGGTCGGTCGCCGTCGGAGGCGTTCGCCGGCAAGGCGATGTTCCAGATGAGGTTCTACGCACTCGTGTGGTGGCGCATGACAGGCGAGATCCCCGCACTGCTCCAGTTGATGTACCTCGGGGATGCCCAGGTCCTGAGGCATTCACCCGATGCCGACGACCTGCTTGCGACGGAGCGTCGGCTGCTCGCCCTGCGTGACGCGATCAGCCGGGCTGCCGACACCGAGTTCGCGCCTCGCCCCTCTCGCCTGTGCGACTGGTGCAGTCATCGGTCCCTGTGTCCCGCGTGGGAGGGCACCCCGCCTCCCCTGCCGCCACGCTCGGAATGGCCCACCGCGATGACCCGTCAGCGTGGACGGGACCCCGAGTCCTGACCGCCAGGTGTCATCGTCGGGACACGGCATGGCGACCAGACCGCAGAGGGTCAGAACGTCAGGCCCCACAGCTCCGCGAGGCCCATGCCCGCGAGGCTGGGCGTAACCGCCGTACCGAGGTGCGCGACCTCGGCCAGGTGGGGCACGGCGACCACCCGGCATCCGGCGTCACGCGCGGAGGTGACCCCCGTGGGTGAGTCCTCGAGCGCCAAGCACTGTTGCGCACTGAGTCCAAGGCGCAGCGCGGCGAGCTGGTAGGGCTCCGGATGGGGTTTGCTGTTGCGCACGTCATCGCCTGCGACGACGACATCGAAGAGCTGTGCCCCGAGGTCTTCCGAGAGCCGATCGGCCACTGCGGAGATGAGGCGGGCCCAGGACGCCGAGACGAGCGCCGTGGGGACGCCCAGAGCACGACATTCCAGCAGCAGCTCCCGGGCACCGGGGCGCCACTCGGGCGGTGATGCCAGGAGGCGCATCTCCATCTGGTCGAGCAGCAGTATGCCGATCTCATCGTCGGTCAACTGCGTGCCCGATCGTGCTCGCATGTGGGCGGTCACCCGCTCGAGCGGACCACCCAGGCAGACGACCTGATCCTCGTGGTGCCAATCGGAGCCGAGTACGCCCATGACGTGGATCTCGGACTCCAGCCATAGACCCTCGGTGTCGACAAGGGTGCCGTCCATGTCGAACAGCACGGCTGCGGGCAGAGGAATCACGTCGCGTTGAAGTATCGGGCCTCGGGGTGGTGGGCGATGATCGCACTGGTCGACTGCTCCGGATGCAGCTGGAATTCCTCGGACAGCTCGACACCGATCCGCTGAGGGTCAAGCAGGTCCATGATCGCGACCTGCTGCTCAAGGTCGGGGCAAGCCGGATAGCCGAAGGAATAGCGCGAGCCCTGATACCCCTGCTTGGCTATGAGGACGTCCATGTCGGTGCTGTCGCCGGCACTGAGACCGAGCTCCTCGCGCACCCGAGCGTGCCAGAACTCGGCGAGCGCCTCCGTTAGCTGAACCGACAGTCCGTGGAGCTCGAGGTACTCGCGGTAGGAGTCCGCCTCGAACAGTCGGGCCGTCGCGTCCGAAGCGGCCTGTCCCATGGTCACGATGGTGAAGGGCACGACGTCGATCTCGCCGGATTCCCTTGGCCGGTAGAAGTCCGCCAGGCACAGGTGCCGGTCCCGCCTCTGTCGAGGGAAGTGCAGCCGGGTGCGCTCCTCCCCCCTGCGAGGTCCGTCGTGCCAGAGAACAACGAGGTCATCTCCCTCGGAAACGCACGGGAAGTACCCGTAGACGACGGCGGGGTTGATGATGCCCTCCGTGTGGATGCGGTCGATCCAGGTTCGCAGACGGGGGCGGCCCTCGGTCTCGACCAGCTCGTCGTAGCCGGCACCGTCCTCGCCACGGCCTGGCTTCAGTCCCCACTGGCCCAGGAAGAGTGCTCGCTCGTCGAGGTACGGAAGGTAGTCGGCGAGAGCGATGCCCTTCACGACGCGGTCGCCCCAGAAAGGCGGCGTGGGCACGGGCACGTCGACGGCGACATCCGACCGCTCCGGCAGGGGCAGGTCGGGCTCCTCGACGCGCTCGCGCGTGCGAACGCGACGAGACCGCAGTTCCGGAAGGGTCGCACCTGGGACTCCGCGCTTGACGGCCATGAAGGAATCCATCAGACGCAGGCCCTCGAATGCGTCACGCGCGTAGCGCACCTCGCCCTTGTACATACCCGCGAGGTCCTCCTCGACAAACGCCCGCGTGAGCGCGGCTCCCCCGAGCACGACGGGGAAGCGCTCTGCAACCCCGCGTGCGTTCATCTCCTCGAGGTTCTCCTTCATGATCACCGTGCTCTTGACCAGAAGCCCGCTCATGCCGATGACATCGGCGTCGTTCTGCTCAGCCGCCTCGATGATGGTCGAGATGGGCTGCTTGATGCCGATGTTCACGACGGTGTACCCGTTGTTCGACAGGATGATGTCAACGAGGTTCTTGCCGATGTCGTGGACGTCTCCTTTGACCGTGGCGAGCACCATGGTGCCCTTGCCGTCTTCGTCCGAGCGCTCCATGTGGGGTTCGAGGTAAGCCACAGCTGTCTTCATCACCTCTGCGCTCTGGAGCACGAACGGCAGCTGCATCTCGCCGGAGGCGAAACGCTCTCCCACCACCTTCATGCCCGAGAGCAGAGTGTCGTTCACGATGGCCAGCGCGGGACGATCCAGGAGCGCCGCATCGAGGTCGGCCTCCAGGCCCAGGCGTTCACCGTCGATGATTCGACGCTCGAGTCGCTCGAACAACGGCAGCGCTGCGAGCTCCTCCGCACGGGACGCGGAGAGCGACCGAGCCTCGACGCCGTCGAAGAGCTCGAGGAAGCGCTGGAGCGGGTCGTAGGTCACCGTTCCGTCCGCGTCACGTTCGCGACGGTCGTAGACAAGGTCGAGTGCGACTCGGTACTGCTCCTCGGGGATCTTCGCCATCGGCAGGATCTTCGAGGCATGGACGATCGCAGAATCCAGTCCTGCGGCCATCGCCTCGTGCAGAAACACGCTGTTCAGCACCTGACGAGCCGCGGGATTGAGTCCGAAGGAGACGTTGGACAGGCCGAGCGTCGTCTGCACACCCGGATGGATCCGCTTGAGCTCCCTGATCGCCTCGATGGTCTCGATCGCATCCCGCCGCGTCTCCTCCTGCCCGGTCGCGATCGGGAAGGTCAGGGTGTCCACGAGGATGTCGGAGACGCTCATGCCCCAGTTGTCGGTGAGGTCGCGAATG
>JBIIJX010000084.1:0-9843 GCA_044233495.1 Candidatus Nanopelagicales bacterium | reverse complement strand
CTACGTCGGTGGCATCGACCCCCTGATCAGCATCATCCAGCGCACCGATCGCCAGACGGAGAAGATCCTCCTCGAGGCCATCGAGGAGCGCGATCCCAAGCTCGCCGAGACGATCCGCGCGAACCTCTTCCTCTTCGAGGACATCGCGAAGATCGACGACCGCTCGCTGCAGGTGGTCCTGCGCGAGGTCAGCCCACAGGACCTCGCCATGTCCCTCAAGGGCGTCAGCGAGGAGGTGCACGACAAGGTGCTGCGCAACCTCTCCAGGCGTGCCGCAGAGATGCTCGAGGAGGAGCTCGAGATCATGGGCCGCGTCCGCCGCAGCTCGGTCGAGGAGGCCCAGGGCAAGATCGTGGCGGTCATCCGCCGCCTGGACGAGCGTGGCGACATCGTCATCGAGGTCGGGGGAGCTGATGACTACGTTGCTTAGAAGCATGCTGATCCACCCCGACGACGCCGCCTCCCTCACCGTCGCACGACTCGACATCACTCGCTTCGACATCGACCTGACGACGGACGATTCGGCGGACGCCCACGCTCCCGACCCGCAGTTGGAGGAGCTGATCCGCACCACCATGGCCAAGGCCGAGGCGGAGGGGCACACACGCGGATTCGACGCCGGGTACAGCGAGGGCATGGAGCTCGTCACCCGGGAGGTCACCGAGCGGCTCGAGCGCGAGACGGCTGAACTGCGTGAGGTGCAGCGCCAGCGCCACGAGGACGAGCACGCCCTCGCCATGGCAGAGAACCGCGCCCTCCAGGAGCGCATGCAACAGGCACTGGCCACCGTCGAGAGCGCCATCGCGTCGCTCGAGGCCGCCGTCATTCCCCGGTACGAGGAGGTCGGGCGCGACCTCACCGAGGTGGTGCTCACTCTGGTGGAGGACCTCCTCGGGCATGAACTCCAGACCGATCGTGCCCATGTGCTGGCGGCCATCACGCGAGCGCTGGCGGAGATTCCCGCACGCAGCGAGGTCACTGTGGCCCTGCACCCGGATGACATCGACCTCCTCGCGCAGTTCGAGATCGACCTCGACACCTCCCTGGTGCGCCCCGTCACCGTCGTGCCCGACGAGACGGTCGACCGGCACGGCGCGATCGTCCGGAGCGACGCCACCGAGGTCGACGCACAGGTCCGCTCGTCGCTCGAGCGACTGCGGGAGGCGCTGACCTCATGAACCTCCAGGAGACACTCGAGCGCGGACGCGCTGCCCTCCCGCTGCCCGTCAGCGGCGAGGTGGTGGGCGTGAACGGGCTCACCATCTGGCTCGAGGGACTGCGCTCGGCGATCGGCGACGTCGTCACCCTCGACCTCGGCGACCGACCCCTGCCCGCCCAGGTGGTCGGGATCTCCGGCAGCCGGCTGGCCTGCATGCCCCTCGGTCAGGTGACGGGCATCGCCCCCGGCGTCCGCGCGACGGCGACCCGGGCCCCCATCCGCGTGCCCGTCGGCGACGGGCTCCTGGGGCGCGTCATCGATGCACTCGGCAGCCCGATCGACGACCGCGGGCCGCTGCCGGCCATGCCGACGGTTGTCACCGACAACTCGGCCCCTGCACCCCTGTCCCGGCAGCGCATCACCCAGCAGCTCCACCTCGGAGTCCGCGCCATCGACGGACTCATCCCCGTGGGCAAGGGCCAGCGCATCGGCATCTTCGCCGGTTCCGGTGTGGGCAAGTCGACCCTCATGTCGATGATGGCGCGCAACACATCCGCCGACGTCGTCGTCGTCGGCCTCATCGGCGAGCGAGGTCGAGAGGTGCGCGAGTTCATCGAGAACGATCTCGGCGAAGAGGGTCTGGCCAAGTCGGTCGTCGTCGTGGCCACGTCGGACATGCCTCCCATGGTGCGGCTCCAGGCGACCCTGACGGCCACGCGTATCGCCGAGCACTTCCGCGATGCGGGCCAGCACGTCCTGCTGTTCATCGACAGCATCACCCGCGCCATGACGGCGCAGCGGGAAGTGGGGCTGTCCGCCGGCGAGCCGCCCGCGGCACGTGCCTACCCGCCATCGGCGTTCGCCATGCTGCCTCGTCTGCTCGAGCGAGCGGGCGCATCCAGCACGGGATCGATCACCGGCATCTACACCGTCCTGGTGGAGGGCGACGACCTCCAGGACCCGGTCGCCGACAGTGCGCGGTCGATCCTCGACGGTCACGTCGTGCTCGACCGGGGACTCGCAACCGCCTATCACTACCCGGCGATCGACGTCCTCGGCTCGGTCTCCCGCGTCGCCCCCCTCGTCGCACCCGCCGATGTGCAGCAGAGTTCCGCCGTCATCAAGCGTCTGCTCGCCGCTCATGCCGAGGCCAAGATCCTCATCGAGGTCGGCGCCTATGTCGCGGGCACCAACCCCGATGTGGACCGGGCCATCCGACTCATGCCCCACATCAATGCCTACCTCCAGCAGGACGTCAGCGATGTGCCGAGCCTGGAGTCCTCCCGAGAGCAACTCATGAGCCTGGCGGGTGCGGCATGAAGCAGCGCAATCTCGACATCCTGCTGAAGGTGCGGACGGCCCGCGAGGGTCAGGCACTGGCCACACTCGGCACCGAGCGCCGAGCTGTCTCGGATCTGTCGCATCAGCTCGAGGAGGCGACCTCGAACCTCGGCCTGCTGCTGATGGGCGGCCGCCGTGCGATCTCCGACACCCGCGTGATCGCGGCGCAGCGCTCGAGCACCGCGGCCCGGGTCCGACAGATCAACGATGCCCTCTACCTCGCGCACATCCGGGCCGAGAACGCGCGACAGGCCTGGATCCTGGCCGACCGTGAACGGGAGATCGGCCAGCGACTGGTCGATCAGGCCGCCGACGAGCGTGACCGTGAGGTCCAGCAGTTCGAGCGCAAGGAATCCGAGGATCTCACCCGTGGCCGACTCGTCGTTCGCGGCCAGCCACCCCTGGAACGAGGAGACGCACCGTGACGAACGTGATGGCGGCACACCTGATGCCGCAGGCGGCTCCGGCCAACTTCACCGGACCGGCACGGACCCCGGATGACTCCGACGCGTTCGCGGCCGAGCTGCAGCGCACCTCGCAGCAGGTGGGCGAGCGCTCCGAGGCGCCGAAGCGCGCCCATGCCTCGAGGCGAGCAGCCGATGGAGTCGAGGCACCCGAAGCACCCGCCGACCGCGAGCCGGTGGCCGCCGCGACCACGGCCTCGGCGGACGATGCGGCTGAGTCATCCAGCATCGCCACCGACGCGACGGCCGACGGTGCGAAGGTCACCGATGCGGCAACTGACGACGCGAACGTCGACGACGCGAACGCCACCGATGCGACGGCAGACGGGCGCATGGGTGCACTGCTCTCGGCCGGTGCAGGAGCCGCAGCGGGTGCTGCGAGTCCTGCGGCGACGGATGCCCTGCCGATCGCGAGCGCCGTCGTGGAGACGAGCGCAGCGCCGTCCTCGGCTTCACCTGCTGCTCAGGCCGTCCTTGTCGACGCAGTCCCGGCAGCCGACGGGGCCGGCCCTGCATCGCCGCTCGCGAGCGTCGCGACGGCGACCTCGGGAGCGGATGCGCAGTCGATGGTTGCCACCACTGCCACCGCTGCCACCGCTGCCACCGCGACCACGACGACCACGACGACCAACGCTGCACAGGGCACCGTCGCTGCGACCGAGGCGGCGACTGCCGGGTCCGCGCTCCCGTCGACGCAGGCGGCAGCGATGCCCGCTGCCGATTCATCCGCCGCGGCTGCCGAGCGCTCCCGGGCCGGGCTCGCGGTCACGCCCGACGCGACGACGTCGGCTGCGCCGAACTCCGGCGCTGGTACTGCCGGTCCTGCCGGCACTGCCGGTGCCGTCGCCGATGGGGACACGCATCAGGGTGCGTCAACGGCGCCTGCATCAGCGACTGCTCCTGCCAGCACTGCGACCACTGCGCCCGCCTCCACCGCCAGCCAGTCAACCGTGCCCACGGTCGCGAACGATGCGACCGGCGACGGGGCCACCACAGCTGCCGCCACTGCTGCCGCCACTGCTGCCGCCACTGCTGCCGCAACTGCCGCCAGCACGTCGTCGACCGCCGCCAGCACGTCGTCGTCCGCGACCGGCTCCACCGCACCCGTCGACGCCACCGCGGCTCCGGCTGGCGGCACCGCCGATGGTGCATCGGCGGTGCCGGCCGATGCCTCGACAGACGGATCCGGCGGTGACGCCCTCCCCGGTGCCCGTTCCGGGTCCCCGACGTCCGGTGCCGACGGCCAGGCCGCCAACTCGACCGCGACCGCCGCAGGGGTGCGTCCCGGGGAGTCGGACATCGCGTCCGCACGCTCGGAAGCGCCGACCTCTGCGGACTCCCGGGCCAGCGTGGTCCCGACCGCACCGGCCGGCGCGGCCGTCATGCCCGGGTCGACGCCGACCGTGGCCCAGGGCACGGAGGTCAATCCTCCGGTGGCCCAGCAGGTCGCGGCCCAGCTCACGGCATTCCGTGGTCGCCCGGACGGCTCCTACGAGACCACCCTGCGACTCGTTCCCGAGTAGCTCGGTGAGGTCACCATCAGGCTGCAGGTCAACGGCGGCACGGTGTCGCTCCACGCCATGGGCGCGAGCGCTGCTGCAGTCGACGCCCTGCGTGATGCCATGCCCGACCTGCGTCAGGACCTCCTGCGCTCCGGCCTCGATCTCGTCGACAGCCAGGTCGACCAGAGCCCCGGATCCCAGGGCCGTGATGCGCAGGCTGACCGAGACAGTGCCTCTACCGGGGAGCGCCGCACCGTCGCCCCCGTCACCTCGAACCTGCTTCCGACGGCAGCAGCGGGTGACGGCGGCAGCGCCGTCGGTGTCATGGAGGGAGGTCGAGTCGATGTGCGCATCTGACCGGTCCTCACGGACGAGCCTGACACGAAGGGGTAGGTCATGACCACGAATCCGGTGGGCGCGAGCCCAATGCCCATGAGCACGCTCACGAGCACCGACAAGTCGTCGACGTCCGAGGCCGAGAACTCGCTCGGCCAGGACGCCTTCCTCAAGCTGCTCGTCGCCCAGCTGAAGTACCAGGACCCGCTGAACCCGGCCGATGGAGCGGACTTCATGGCGCAGACGGCGCAGTTCGCGATGGTCGAGAAGCTGAACGAGATGCAGAAGCAGGGCGAGGCGACCGTCACCGGACAGCAGCAGATGCAGGCGCTGCAGATGGTGGGCAAGCAGGTGGCGTACGTCGACGAGACCGGTATGGCGAGGCAGGGCACAGTCGAGTCGGTTCGGCTCTCATCCCTCGGACAGACACTCACCATCGGCGGCCAGAGCGTCGGCCTGACCAGCGTCACGGAGGTGCTGCGCGAGTCCAGCACCGCCGATCTCACCGGCGCACTGTCGTCGCTCGGGCCGTCGCTGTCGACCAGCATCGCCGAGGCTATCCGCGATGCCCTGACGTCCACGGCATCCGAGGGCACCACATCGGTCGTGCCGAGCACGCAGACCCAGTCCCCCAGCACCAGTGGAGGCTCCGTCGACGATGCACCGTCATCATCGATCGAGTCCTCGACACCCGACGCAGCAGGCGGGGAGGGGTGAGGCACTGATCCACGCTGGTCGCGCAGGGAATGCCGCGACCAGGCAGTGACACACTCGAGTACGACGGTGCGGCGACGGACAGCGGCACCGAGCACGGTTGGGCCACGGATGGCGTGACACGACAGTGGGTGAGTCGACCGACCCGCCCCTACGCCAAACGGAGGTACCCAGTGCTTCGCTCGATCTTCTCAGGAATCACCGGCCTGCGCGCACACCAGCAGATGATGGACGTGACGGGCAACAACATCGCGAACGTCAACACGACCGGCTACAAGACGCAGAATGCGGTCTTCCAGTCCGTGATGGCACAGACCATGAAGGCCCCCGGTGCGCCGATCGCCGAGGGTGCCGGCACCAACAGCCAGGGCGGCGTCAACGGCGTCCAGATCGGACTCGGTGTGGACCTCGGTGCCGTGACGACGAACTTCCGTCAGGGTTCGGCTCAGATGACCGGCGTCTCAACGGACTTCATGATCGACGGCGAGGGCTTCTTCGTCACCGACAGCGGCACCGAGCGTCTGTTCACCCGCGCCGGCGCCTTCACCACGGACGCCAACGGCTCGCTCGTCACACCGGACGGCTACGTCGTGCAGGGCTGGATGGCCGACGCCGAGGGCGAGATCGACATCAACGCCGTCGTCGAGGACGTCATCCTCCCCGTCTCGTCGTACCTGCCCCCGGTCGAGAGCACCACCCTCACCGTCGACGGGAACCTGCCGGCCGGCGCGGCGGTCAATGACACGGTCACCGGCTCGATCACCGTGTACAACGATCTCGGGACGGCCCGCACAGTGACCGCGACGATGACCAAGACCGCCGCGAACACCTGGACGATCAACATCGGCGGTGGCGCATCTGCCACCAACATCGTCTTCAACGCGGCGGGTGTGGCCGCTCCGCTGGTGGCTGGCGAACTCAACGCAGCCACCCTGGCCGCCAGTCCCATCGCCGGCACAGACGCCACGGGAGAGGCCTTCACGATCGACATCACCGGCCTGACGCAGTACGCATCGCCCAGCTCGTTCGCGGTGACCGACCAGAACGGCTCGGGGGTCGGCACGCTGACCACGTTCACCACCACCAGCGACGGCCGCCTCATCGGCGTCTACAGCAACGGCGTCAAGCAGCCGATCGCGCAGCTCGCGGTCGCGGTGTTCAACAACTCCAATGCCCTGGAGTCGATCGGCGACACGATGTACCGCGACTCGGTCAACTCCGGTGTGCCGCTGATCGGTGCGGCGACCTTCGACGGTCGCGGCTCCCTGCGGGGTGGTTCGCTCGAGATGTCCAACGTCGACCTGGCGTCCGAGTTCACCAACCTGATCATGGCCCAGCGTGGCTTCGCGGCGAACTCGCGGACCCTGACGGCCTCGGACGAGATGCTCCAGGAGCTGATGAACATCAAGCGCTAGGCCTTCCGGCCCCGGGCAGGCGGGCACCTCCGCCTGCCCGGGGCTCGGTCGTGGCTCTGGTCGTGGCTCGGGCCGGGGCCGCAGACGTCAGCGCCATGGTGTACGAATAGTCTGGTTTATCCATTTTCTGGCAGACTTCTTGTTTCCCGCCTAAAGTGGGGACCCCACCGGTCGATACTTCTCTGTGATCGGCTCCGACGATGGGGCAAGCGTGTGAGAGGCGGACTGCCGTGATTGTGCTGACGAGATTGAACGGGGAGCACTTCGCGCTCAACCCTGACCTCATTGAGCGGGTCGAGGAGACCCCTGACACCCACATCACCCTGGTCGACGGCAAGAACCTGATGGTCAAGGAGAAGATGGCCGACGTCATCGAGTCCATCCGGAGGGATCGGGCCACTGTGCTCGCCCTCGCCAGCGAGGTCGCAGAGGCGGTGATCGCAGTGGACAACCCTGACGATCCCAATGTCGTGCGCCTGTCCCCGAGGCGGTAGTCCATGGATCCCATCACGCTCATCGGCTGCCTCGGCGGCTTCATCATCGTCATGCTCGTCCTCATCCTCGAGGGCGGCAGCCCGAGCTCGATCCTCCTGATCGCCCCCCTGCTGCTCGTGTTCGGCGCCACCCTCGCCGTCGGCGCCGCCGGCATGTCCTTCAAGCTCTTCGTGGCCTCCTTCAAGAGCGCGGCCAAGGCGATGGTCACCGGTCCGCCGAAGTACGGCGACCTCCTCGAGACCCTGGTGAGCTGCGCCAATATCGCGCGCCGTGACGGCCTGCTCTCCCTCGAGGCCACCGTGAGCGAGCTTGAGAACCCGCTGCTGCGCCGAGGCCTGGAGCTGGCCATCGACGGCACCGACCCGGCCGACCTCCAGCGCATCCTCGAGGCCGAGCTGCACAGCGAGACGGTCTACGGCGGCCGTCAGGCGAAGCTCTTCATGGACATGGGCGGATACGCGCCCACCATCGGCATTCTCGGCACGATCCTGGGTCTGGTCACCGTGCTCGGGAACCTCTCGAATCCCGACGAGCTCGGCCACATGATCGCCGCGGCCTTCGTGGCCGCCATGTGGGGCGTGCTCTCGGCAAACATCTTCTGGATCCCGATCTCCAACAAGATCAAGCTCCTCAACGAGCTGCACAACACCCAGGGCGAGGTCATCATCGAGGGCATTCTCGCCATCCAAGCCGGAGCGAACCCGCGCATGGTCGAGCGCCGCCTCCAGGCCCTCCTGCCCACTGACGTCATGCAGAGCATTGAGAAGGCCGCATAGCCGTGGCGGGAAAGCGGCACATCGAGGAGGAGAAGGAGAACCACGAGCGCTGGCTGGTGTCGTATGCCGACATGGTCACGCTCCTCTTCGCCCTCTTCGTCGTGCTCTACGCCATCAGCCAGGTCAACCAGAAGAAGTTCGACGAGATCTCGACTTCCCTGGCGGTCGCCTTCGGCTCGGTCGTCAACGTCTCCGACGGCAATGACAGCGTCCTGCCCAAGGCAGGCGACAACGTCACGCTGAGCGAGGCCCCCACCATCGACTCGCCCACGGTCATCAGGCCCCAGGTGATGCCGTCGCTCGCCCAGCAGGTCCAGGGCGAGATGACAGCGGGAGGCTCCGCGGAGGACACCAGCGCCAGCCTCGCGGTCGAGGCGGCCAAGGTTGCCGCTGAGGCGGACAAGCAGGCCCTCGACAAGACCCAGACCGCCGTCTCGAACGCCATCAGCCAGTCCAGCCTGTCCGGCCAGGTGGTGCTCAGCCGTGAGGAGCGCGGTCTGGTCGTCACGCTCCTCGTCGACGACATGATCTTCCCGCCGCACCGCGCCGACCTCCAGCCGGAGGGCGAGAAGATCCTCGCCTCGGTGCTCCCCGCCCTCAAGAAGGGCGGGAACCTGCTCATCATCGAGGGCCACACGAACACCGCCCCCGTGCGGCCCCTGTACTACCCCAGCGAGTGGGAGCTCTCCAGCGCCCGAGCCGGGGCCGTGGCGCGCTACCTGAACGACGAAGGCGGCATCGCCCGCCAGCGCATGCACATCGCCGGATACGGAGACACCGCACCCCTCGTGCCGGAGACGAATCCGGATCACCTGCGTCTCAACCGCCGGGTGGCGATCGTGGTGACGAGTTCCCTCACGGACGAGCAGCGTGCCCTGCTGGCCGGTGCCCGCACCGAGTCCAACGTGACGGCATCGGAAGCGCTCTGACGTTCATGGCACCCACGATCACCGCAGGATCCGGACTTTCCCTCAGGACCCTCCCCCACCAGCCGAATAACCATCTCGAGGTGTGTCATGGCTAAAGAAAAGGACTCGGAGAAGGACGAGGGGAAGTCGAAGCGCAAGCTGTCGCTCTCGACCATCCTCATCGTCGTCCTCCTGCTCGTGGTCGTCGGGGGCGGCGCCTACTTCTTCCTGGGCCGCGGTTCGGCCCCAGAGGCCGGAGCAGCCGCGGAAGCGGCGCCACTGCCGGCAGCGGCGGCCGTGCCCATGGCCGAGCCGGTCCCGCTCGGCGTGGTCATCCGCCTCGACCCGATCTTCATCAACCTCAAGTCCGAGCGCTTCCTGAAGCTGGGCCTGGCCCTGCAGACGAACCAGGAGACCGAGGGCGAGGGCGAGTTCGACGGCGCCCTGGCCCTCGACGCCGCCATCGAGATCTTCGGGAACCAGGAAGTCGAGCGCCTGAGCTCGATGGAGGTGCGAACCCAGCTCAAAGAGGAGCTGCTGGAGCGCATCGTGGCCGGCTACGGCCCCATGATCACCAACGTCTACTTCACGGAGTTCGTTATGCAGTAGCCAGGGGCGGGTGGCCACGGATGAGATGCCACCTTTGTTGTCGGGCCGCTTGACCAGGGCTCGAGGGTCTGATGGAGTCGGCCCGCAATTCCTCCCCTGAATACCTCATGTTCTCCTTTCTCCT
>JBIIJX010000083.1:0-9880 GCA_044233495.1 Candidatus Nanopelagicales bacterium | reverse complement strand
GACACCCGCGGTGCGCTGCGCCGCCACTTCCTCGTCGACGCGGAGTCCATCACGGTGCAGGCCCTGAGTCGGCTCTCGCGCACGGGCGAATTCGACCGCGCCCGACTGGCTGAGGCCATCGACCGGGACAACCTGCTCGATCCCGCATCGGCCGACGCGGGAAACACGGAGGGAAGTGGCTGATGCCGACCAGCGATCCGAGGCGGTTTCTCGCCTACCTGGAGGCCGAGCGCAACGCCGCCCTGCTCTACCGAGCGCTGGCTGAGAACATCACGGGCGATCGACGCGAGGCCATGCTCGAGCTCGCCGCGATCGAGGAGGAGCACGCCGAGCACTGGGTGGAGAAGCTCCGCGAGGCGGGGGTCGCCGTGCCACCCGCCCCGACCACGCTGGATCCCACGGACGCGGCTCTGGTGGCACGGGCTCGCGGGGCCGGGTTCGCCGACGTCCTGACCCAGCTCGAGGAGGCGGAGGACGCCGGCGCAGGCATGTACGACGACGAGCCGGACGCACCCGCTTCCATGGCGCAGGACGAGCGGGAGCACCGCGCTGTCTTCGAGAAGATGCGCTTGGAGGAGCAGTCGGCCCCGACGTCACCCGCCGCACTCGCCCCCGTGGCCCCCAGGTCACCCGTCGGAGGCGAGCACTGGCACCGCACCGACAAGTCGGGGTCCATGCGCGCCGCCGTCTTCGGCGTCAGCGACGGCCTGGTGTCCAACACCGCTCTCGTCATGGGCTTCGCCGGTGCCGCGCCCAGCAACGCGACCATCCTGTTCGCCGGCATCGCCGGACTGCTGGCTGGCGCCTTCAGCATGGCCGCAGGCGAGTACGTCAGCGTCGCCAGCCAGCGCGACCTGTTCCGCCGCGAGATCGAGATGGAGGCCTCGGAGCTCCGCGACAAGCCGCTCGAGGAGCAGAAGGAACTCGAGCTGATCTACCGGGCCAAGGGACTCGACCGCGAGAGTGCCGCCTCGATAGCCAAGCAGATCATGAGCAACCCCAAGACCGCGCTCGACACCCTCGCCCGCGAGGAGCTGGGCCTGGATCCCGACGAGCTCGGCTCACCGGTGAAGGCGGCGCTCGCCAGCTTCATCGCCTTCGCGATCGGTGCCTCCGTCGTCGTCATCCCCTATCTGTTCTTCCTCGGCGCGGAAGCCTCCACCATCGCTCCCACCGTGCTCGCGATCACCGTCGCCCTCATCGCCATGGTCGTGGTGGGCGCATACGTGGGCCGCGTGTCCGGTCGCGGCATGGTCTTCTCGGCCCTGCGCCAAGTCGCCTGGGGGGCTGGAGCCGCACTTGTCACGTTCGTGATCGGCCGCATCGTGGGCATCCAGGTCGGCTAGTCGGGGCATGCGTCCGGACATCACCCCGCTGACCCGGGCCACGGGTGAGCTCACCACCCTCGCCACCAAGCGGATGGAGGAGACCCTCCCGTGGTTCCGCACGCTGGGCCCTGACGAGCGATCGTGGGTCTCTCTCGTGGCGCGGGCCGGCATCACCGCCTTCCTCGACTGGCACGAGTCTCCCCAAGCCGCGCCCGAACTGACCGCTGACGTGTTCGGCGCGGCCCCCCGCACCCTGGCTCGGGTCATCTCGCTGGAGCAGACGGTCGACCTCGTGCGGACGACGGTCGGGGTCGTGGAGTCCGCCCTGGACGATCTCGTCGCCGAACCGGATCGCCCGGCACTTCGCATGGCCGTCCTGCGCTACTCCCGCGAGATCGCCTTCTCCGCCGCCGAGGTGTACGCCCGAGCGGCCGAGGCGCGCGGGGCATGGGATGCGCGCCTCGAGGCACTCGTCGTCGACGCACTGATGCGTGACGAGGTCGACGATTCCGTCCTCGGCCGACTGGCCGCGCTCGGATGGTCGGCCCACTCGTCCCTGCTGGTGCTCGCGGGCTCGGCGCCCGTGGGTGATCCCGGCACCGCACTGGACGTCCTGCGTCGCACCGCCGAGCACCACGCCCTACCGATGCTGAGCGGGATCCACGGCATGACCCTGCTTGCCGTCGTCAGCGCCGGTGCCGACCCCATGCGCTCGGCGCGCCTGCTCACCCCGCACTTCGGTCCGGGACCGGTCGTCGTGAGCGCCCCCGTCGAGAGCCTGACTCAGGTGCCCGGCGCCGCGCGATCGGCCGTGGGCGGCCTCACCGCTGCCTGGGGCTGGCCGGACGCCCCGCGCCCGGTGGCCGCCGACGACCTGCTGCCCGAGCGGGCCCTGGCCGGGGATCCGGAGGCGACGGCGGAGCTCGTCAGCGCCGTGCACGAGGCCCTGCTGGCCGACGCGGCGCTGTACGACACGGCCTGCGCCTACCTCGAGCGCACCCCCTCCCTCGAGGCGACGGCCCGCGCCCTGTTCATCCACCCCAATACGGTGCGCTACCGCCTGCGGAGAATCGCCGAGACCACCGGGTTCAGCGCCACGGACCCGCGCTGTGCCTACTCGCTGCGGATCGGGCTGACCCTGGGCCGGTTGCGGGCCGAGCCCCTGCCCTGGTCCCTGCCCCCGCACTGATGTTGTAGGTTTCCTACAACCTCACGCGGGCGAGATTGGCCGAGCCAACAGCGCCTTCACGTCAACCATCACGGAAGGCTACGACTGTGCTCGTCGTCGTCGCGCCCGGACAGGGCTCCCAGACCCCCGGCTTCCTCTCCCCCTGGCTCGAGGTCCCGGGCGTGCGCGACCGCCTCGAGTGGCTGTCCGCCGTGTGCGGCCTCGACCTCGTGACGCATGGCACGGTCTCCGACGCCGACGTCATCCGCGACACCGCCGTCGCCCAGCCGCTGATCGTCGGCGCCGGCCTCGTCACCCTGCTGAGCCTGTTCCCCCACCCGGCAAACGCCTTCTCGCGCATCGGTGCCGGTGCGGGCCACTCCGTGGGCGAGATCACCGCCGCAGTCGGCTCCGGGGTGCTCACCGCCGAGCAGGCCATGGTCTTCGTCCGGGAGCGCGGCCGGGGCATGGCAGCGGCCGCTGCGGTGACGCCCACCGGAATGAGCGCGGTCCTGGGCGGCGATGCCGACGCCGTCGTCGCCAAGGCTGCCGAGCACGGACTGACGCCCGCCAACATGAACGGTGCCGGCCAGATCGTGGTCGCCGGAACCCTCGCCCAACTCGAGGCCTTCGCCGCCGATCCGCCGGAGGGCGCTCGCGTCCGGCCCCTCGAGGTCGCCGGTGCCTTCCACACCGAGCACATGGCACCCGCCGTGAGCACCCTCGCGGGATATGCCAAGGCCATCACGACGCATGACCCGCGCATCCCGCTCATCTCCAACGCCGACGGCCGCATCGTGCACGACGGCCGTGAGGTGCTCGCGCGACTGGTCACCCAGGTCAGCAACCCGGTGCGCTGGGACCTGTGCATGGCCGCCATGGCCGACATCGGCGTCACCGCCGTCATCGAGATCCCCCCGGCGGGCACCCTCACCGGCCTGATCAAGCGCGCGCTGCCCGGCGTCGAGACCCTGGCCCTGAAGACCCCCGACGACCTGCCGGCCGCCTGGCGCATGATCAACGACCACGGCCGACCCGCCGGCCTGGACGTGCACCCCACCTGGCGCATGGTCGTCGCTCCCATAAAGGGGTCGTTCCATCGCTCGGGCGGTGCGGACGTGGGCAGCGACCTGCCCGTGGGCGCCGTCATCGGATCGGTCCAGACACTCCGGGAGACGATCTCGGTGGTCGCCCCGCACGGTGGCACGGTCGTGGAGTGGCTGGTGGAGGACGGCGACCCAGTAGGCCCGGGACAGCCGCTGATCCGCCTGCATCCGCTCGCGCAGGAAGCGCACGCATGACCGTCGCCATCCGGCCCTCGACCGGGGCCCCCCACGGACGCATCCTGGCCGTGGCCGGATACCGGCCGTCGCGCATCGTCACGAACGCCGAGATGTGCGAGCGGATCGACTCCTCGGACGAGTGGATCCGCGAGCGGTCCGGGATCATCGAGCGCCGCTACGCCGCCCCCGACGAGAGCGTCGCCGACATGGCGGCCCACGCCGCGGTCGAGGCCATCGAGCGAGCAGGAGTAGACCCCACCCGCGTGGGCATGGTGCTCCTCGCGACCGTCACCCACCCCTACCAGACTCCGTCAGCCGCCGCTGACGTCGCGCATCGCATCGGCGCGACCCATGCAGCCGCCATGGACATCGCCGCCGCCTGCGCCGGCTTCTGCTACGGCATCGAACTCGCCAACAGCCTGATCCGCACCGGTGGCGCGGAGTACGTCGTCGTCGTCGGAGTCGAGAAGCTCTCGGACTGGATCGATCCGCACGATCGCAGCACGGCATTCCTGTTCGCCGACGGGGCGGGCGCCGTGGTGCTCGGGCCGTCCGACGAGCCGGCCATCGGTCCGGTCGCCTGGGGGTCCGACGGCGGCCAGCTAGATGCGATCACCATGACCCAGTCCCTCATCGACTACAAGAACGCCGGCGGGAGGGTCTTCCCCGCACTTCAGATGCAGGGCCAGCAGGTCTTCCGATGGGCGGTGGGCGAGGTGGCGAAGGTCGCCGAGCAGGCGCTCGAGGTGGCCGGCGTCAATGCCGAAGACCTCGACGCCTTCATCCCCCACCAGGCGAACATGCGCATCACCGACGCCATGGTCCGCGCCCTGAAGCTGCCCGACCACGTGCCCGTCGCCCGCGACATCGCCTATACGGGCAACACGTCCGCTGCATCCATCCCGCTGGCGATGCAGAGCATGCTCGACAGCGGGGAGATCCCGCACGGAGGCACCGCACTGCTCATCGGCTTCGGTGCCGGACTCGTCTACGCCGCTCAGGTCGTGACGCTGCCCTGACCGACCCGTACCCTGCTTCCCGAGCCCGACAGCCAGACCACTGCCCATCACCAGACGCACCACCGAAACCGAGAGGAACGCACAATGAGCCAGGAGATCCTCGACGGCCTCGCCGTCATCGTCAACGAGGTCGCCGGAGTCCCCGTCGATGACGTCCAGTCCGACAAGTCCTTCGTCGACGACCTCGACATCGACTCCCTGTCCATGGTCGAGGTCGTGATGGCCGCCGAGGACAAGTGGGGCGTGAAGATCCCCGACAGCGAGGTCAAGAACCTCAAGACCGTCGGCGACGCCGTCGCCTACATCGCGGCGAACCAGTAGCCGCACGCGCGGTCCATCCGCGCACCAGAAGCACCGGACGGTGACCGGGGAGCGCTCCCCGGTCACCGGACCGAGTCGCCGTCACGACGAGAAGGAGCACGCTTCCATGGCCCGTGAAGTCGTTGTCACCGGCCTGGGCATGACGACCCCCGTCGGGGGTGACGTCGAGTCCAGTTGGCAGGCGATCCTCGCCGGCCGGTCAGGAATCCGGCTCATCGACGAGCCCTGGGTTGCAGACCAGCCCGCGAAGATCGCCGGCATCATGGCCGTCGACCCAGCCGAGGTCCTCGATCGCGTCGAGGCACGTCGTCTCGATCGTGGCCAGCAGGCGGCCCTGATCGCCGCCCGCGAGGCCTGGGCACAGGCCGGGAGTCCGCAGGTCGATCCGGAGCGTCTCGGCGCTGTCATCTCGACCGGCATGGGCGGCCTCACCTCGCTCATGGACGCGTACGACACCCTCTTGGATCGCGGTCCCTCACGCATCTCCCCGCACATGGTCACGCAGATCATGCCCAACGGCCCCGCCGCCATCGTCGGTCTCGAAGTCGGCGCCCGCGCTGGCGTTCACGGGCAGGTGAGCGCGTGCGCCTCGGGCGCCGAGGCCGTGTCCTACGCGGCGCGCATGATCCAGACCGGTCGTGCCGACGTCGTCATCTGCGGTGGTACCGAGGCGGTCATCCACCCGATCACGATGGCCGGGTTCGCGGCCATGCGGGCACTGTCGACGCGCAATGACGACCCCACCGCCGCGTCGCGGCCCTACGACATCGGCCGCGACGGCTTCGTCATGGGCGAGGGGTCGGGGGTGCTCGTACTGGAGTCCGCCGAATTCGCCGCCGCCCGCGGAGCCACCGTGCTCGCCGTATACGGCGGCGCGGGCCTCACATCCGACGGCCACCACATCGCCCAGCCGGATCCGGAGGGGCTCGGTGCCGCGCGCGCCATCGGCTTCGCCCTCGCCGATGCAGGGCTCACCGTCAGCGACATCGTGCACATCAATGCGCACGCGACCTCGACCCCCCAGGGTGACATCGCCGAGTCCGTGGCGATCCGGGCGGCCCTCGGGGCTCGTACGGACGACGTCGTCGTCACCGGAACCAAGTCGATGACCGGGCACCTGCTCGGAGGTGCTGGCGCGATCGAGTCGGTCTTCACCATCCTGGCCCTGCGCGACCGTCTGGTGCCGCCGACCGCGAACCTCGTCGACCAGGACCCGGAGATCACCCTCGACGTGGCCGCCGGAGCTCCGCGGTCCCTGCCCGCGGGCGACATCGCCGCTCTCAACAACTCGTTCGGATTCGGCGGCCACGATGTCGCCCTCGTCTTCAGGAGTGCATGACATGACCCAGGTGTCGAGCACGACGGCGGCCGGTGACACCGAGCTCGACCCACGCCACCCCCTGGTCCGCCTCGCGGCATTCTTCGACGACGGGGAGTTCACGCCCATCACGCCGATCGACGATCGCGGCGTCATCGCGGCAGTCGGACGTGCGAAGGGCACCCACGTCGTGGCCTTCTGCACCGATCCGACCGTGCAGGGCGGAGCCATGGGCTTCGAGGGGTGCCGCGCGATCATCACGGCCTACGACCGCGCCTTCGCGGACTCCGCACCGGTCATCGGCCTTTGGCACTCCGGTGGCGCCCGCCTGCGCGAGGGCGTCGCGAGCCTCGACGGCGTCGGCCGGGTCTTCGCCGCCCAGACCCGCATCTCGGGCAAGGTGCCGCAGATCTCCGTGGTGCTGGGTCCTGCCGCCGGCGGTGCCGCCTACGGCCCGGCGCTCACCGACATCGTCATCCTCGGTCCCGCCGGTCGCATCTTCGTCACGGGACCGGAGGTGGTGCGGTCCGTAACCGGCGAGGACGTCGACATGGACAGACTCGGTGGTCCCGAGCCGCACGGTCGCCGCAGTGGGGTCGTCCACATCACCACCGAATCCGAGCAGGAGGCGCTGGACCAGGCGCGCACGCTCGCGACCTTGCTGGGCTACCAGGGCTCGCTCGACCTCGACTCGATCCACGACGTCGACCTGGGCGCCAGCCTGCCCGATTCGTCGAGGCGCGCCTACGACGTGCATCCCATGGTCGAGCAGTTCTGCGACGCCGGGACCTTCGTGGAACTCCACGCCAAGTGGGCACCCAACATGGTGGTCGGCCTCGGGCGACTCGGTGGCCGCACGGTCGGCATCGTCGCGAACAACCCGCTGCGACTCGGCGGCTGCCTGGACTCCAACAGCGCGGAGAAGGCCGCCCGCTTCGTCCGCATGTGTGACGCGTTCGCGGTGCCGCTCGTCGTCCTGGTGGACGTGCCCGGCTACCTGCCGGGCGTCGGCCAGGAGTGGGAAGGCGTGGTGCGGCGCGGAGCCAAGCTCCTGCATGCCTTCGCTGAGTGCGTCGTGCCACGAGTTACCGTCGTCACGCGCAAGGCCTACGGCGGCGCCTACGTCGCGATGAACTCGGCGTCCCTCGGCGCGACGAAGGTGTTCGCATGGCCCGACGCCGAGGTGGCGGTCATGGGCGCCGTGGCCGCGATCAGGATCCTGCACCGCAGGCGCCTGGCGGAGGTCCCTGAGGACGCCCGAGCCCAGGTCGAGCTCGAGCTCGCCGCGGAGCACGAGGTGATCTCCGGCGGAATCGCCCGAGCCGTCGACATGGGGGTCGTGGACGCCGTCGTCGATCCTGCGGTCACCCGGTCCACCGTGGCGCGCGTGCTCTGGGACACCCCCGGCGTCCGCGGCCAGCACGGCAACATCCCCCTCTGACGCCGCTCGCCCTCCCGCTGGGCAGGACAGGCGGGGATCAGACGACCTGGTGGAGGATCCGGACCGTCGATCCCTCATGTGCGCACCGGAAGGGCTCGAGCTCGTCGTCCCACGGCGTGCCGATCAGCCGGGCGACTTCGTCTGCCAGGGACTCCCCGGTCGTGGCCACCTGGGACAGCGCCGTGCGCAGCCGGTCCTCGGGCACCATGACGTCACCGTGCGCACCGATGCTGGCCCGGAACAGGCCCAGGGCGGGCGTGAAGGAGAACCGCTCTCCTTCCCGGCCCGGGCTGGCATCCTCCGTCACCTCGTGGCGCAGCTGACGGAAGGCATGCAGTGCGCTGGCGATACGGGCGCCCGTGCCCAGTGGGCCACCCCAGATGAGCTCGGCACGGACCGCACCCGGCTCTACCGGCTGCTCCGCCCAGTCGACGTCCACACGCGACGCGAATACGCGTGCGAGGGCCCACTCGACATGCGGGCTGACCGCTCGAGGGCATGAGTGGATGAAGATGACGCCCCGGGCCGGCCCCATGCTGGGACCAGCGTCGGACGCACCGCGTGCGTTGACGACGACCGTCATGTCCGCCTCCTTCGAGAGTCGCCTTCCCCAGCGTTCTCGAACGGACGGCACCGTCGGTGCGTGTGATGAGGATAACCTCCCCGGAGGCCTGAGGTGCGCCGACACCACGCCGTGTCGGATCGATCGCCGCCTGAGCGACCCCTAGCGCCCGACCAGAAGCATGCGGAAGCCGGTGAGAGCGAGGTAGACGGCGATGAGGAGGGCCATGGCAGCGATGAGCTGGAACTGGTGGTCCATCGTGAAGCGGTAGATGCGCTGGAAGGCCCGGTCGGCACGATGCCCCGACACCAGCCGCGCCACCAGAGGCGCGAGCACCGGCGACAGGGCCAGGCAGTAGAGCAGCAGGAGCAGGCAGATCTGCACCACGACGTTGACGTCGGCGACGGCGATGTCGTGCAGGGCGGGAGCCAGAACGACGAACGAGGACACGTCCTTGATACTCAGTGCGAAGGCGACCCCGAGGAACACCCACGACGAGGCCCGGGCCACGTAGCCCTGAACATCGCGTTCGGTGCGCTGCTGCAGTCCCGGGTGCGGCATCAGGAGAACGATCCCGACGACGACGAGGACGGCCGCCGCAGTCAGATGCAGTGCCACGGCCGCCTCCGTCGGCGCGCCGGTAGACGTCGGCAGTTGGGCGAAGCCGAAGAGGAGAAGTCCACCGACGAGGATGAAGGCCGACGATCCGCCGAACGCGACGGCGATCGCCCGCCGCTTCCAGGGGTCACCCGAGCACACGAGGATCTGCAGGGCGAGCAGGGAGGGGGTGAAGGCGGCCGCAATTCCCAGCAGGATCGTCTGGCCGACGAGACCGAGCACGCCCACACCCTTATCCAACCAGCACCTTGTCGGGTGCGTCTCCTAGCCCAGGGCGTCGAGGGCCTCGTCGATCATCTCCTCGGTCGTCGCCGGATGCAGGAACGCGAGACGACCCACGACATCGCCGCGCCATCGGCTCGACGTGACGAAGGCCCGCTGGCGCTCGAGAAGGTCGTCCGACCACGCCGCGTACTCCTTCAAGCCCCACCCCCGTCGCCGGAACAGCACGATCGACAGGTCCGGCTCACGGACGAGCTCGCAGTCGCGCCGCTCCGCGAGTCTGCTCGCCGCATACCTCGCGAGGTCGATGCCACGGTCGACCGCCTGGCGATAGGCGCCGATGCCGTTGACTGCGAGCGAGAACCACAGGGGCAGGCCGCGTGCCCGACGCGTGAGGTGGTGTGCGAGATCACTGGGATTGATGTCGCCACCGTGGATGACGTCGAGATACGACGCATCCTGCGTGTGCACTGCGGCCGCGAGACGCGGCTCGCGGTACAGCAGAGCGGCCGCATCGAAGGGGGCGAACCACCACTTGTGCGGATCCATGACGACGGAGTCGGCCTGCTCGATTCCTGCGAATCGATCGCGCACTCGCGC
>JBIIJX010000081.1:0-9933 GCA_044233495.1 Candidatus Nanopelagicales bacterium | reverse complement strand
GTTCCCGGTGATCGTTCACTGGCGCTTTTACCACTTCCTCGTGGTCGAGGGCTTCGACCGGTCCGGGTGGTTCGTCAACGACCCAGCCGGTGGGGCGCGAAAGGTTGACCACGAGGAGTTCGACTCGAGCTTCACCGGGGTCGTGATCGAAGCCGTGCCAGGAGAAGGCTTCGTCAAGGGAGGTCAGCGACCAGCGGTGTTCCCGAGGCTCCTGGCGGCCGCCGGCAGTGTCACCTCGGCCTTGGTGCTGACCACGATCCTGGCCATCCTGCTCATCGTTCCCACGATGATCCAGCCGCAACTGCTCGCGTCCTTCGGCAACGGGTTGTCCGGCCTGGGCGCAGTGATGGTCACCGGGGTGCTCGTCGGGCTGCTCGTCGCCTTCGCGCTGCAGGCCGTTCTCCAAACCATGCAGGGACTCATCGCCATCCGATTTGCGACCAAGGTCAGTATCCGCATGGGAACCGCCATGGTTGAGCGGCTGCTGCGACTGCCGGCTTCCTTTCATGCTCAGCGTGGGGCAGGCTCCACCGCCCAGCGTGCCGTGATCGTCGAGTCGCTCGGTGAAGCCGTCATCGCGCTCGTCACGCAGGTAGGCAGCGGGATCCTCATGGCATCGGTTGCCGCGGTCGTCCTGCTGATCATCGACCCGATCACGGGTGTGATCGCCTTGGTGATCGCAGGGACGATGGCCCTGATCATGCGCTCACAGATCGCCAAGGCCAAGGACGAGACAGCCAAGACCCTGGTGGTGTCGATCGAACGTGGCGTCACGATGATCGCCGCGCTCAGCCAGGTGGAGTCGATCAAGGCATCCGGAGCCGAGGACGGAATCATCGCGCGGGGAGTCGCCGCGGAGTACAAGGTGCTCGAGGCCCAGCAATCAGTTGCTGAGCGAATGCTGCGCGTGGAGCTCGTCCCGACCGTCCTGACCGGCTTGTCATCGATCATCATCACAGGCTCCGTGATGGTCCAGATCATCATCGGGCGGCTGGATCCCGGCGACCTGATCGCTGTCATCGCCCTGGTCGCCATGCTGATCGCCCCGGTAACGTCCATCATTCTGGCCCTGTCCTCGACTGTGCTGCTTCGGCCGTCCCTGGAGCAGATCGACGATGTGCTCGATGCCGACCTCGAGGATGAGTGGGCGGGATCCGACGACACTCCGGCGCCAGGCGTGATCCGAGGGCAGCTGGAACTGCGGGATGTCACCTTCGGCTATGCCCGCAATGGCCCAGCGATCGTGGAGGGCATCTCCATGCACCTGCATCCCGGGCAGCGCATCGCTCTCGTGGGGCCCTCCGGATGCGGCAAGTCGACGATCTCACGGCTGGTGACCGGTCTGTACCGGCCGTGGGAGGGAGAGCTGCTCATCGACGGGCTGCCTCGCCGCCAGCACTCGCCGATCGTCCTGACCGATGGGCTGGCGCTGGTGGATCAGGATGTCTCCATTTTCGCCGGCACGATTCGCGACAACGTCACGCTGTGGGATCCGTCCATACCCGAGCGGGATGTGATCGAGGCCATTCGCGATGCGCAGCTTGCAGACGACATCGCCTCGCGGCCGGGTGGGCTGGATGCTGTGCTCACGGAGGGAGGTGCCGACCTCTCCGGGGGTCAGCGGCAGCGCCTGGAGATCGCCCGGGCGCTGGCCCGCCGGCCTGCCCTGCTGGTTCTCGATGAGGCGACGAGTGCGCTCGACCCCCAGACGGAGCAGCGGGTCGATGAGGCGCTGCGGCGCCGGGGCATCAGCTGCCTGGTGATCGCACACCGACTCTCGACCATTCGCGACTCCGACGAGATCATCGTGCTCGAGCGTGGAGTGATCGTCGAGCGGGGCACCCATGACGAGCTGATGCGCATTGACGGTGCATACGCCCGACTTGTGACCACGGAATGACCATGCGCCCGCTCACGGCCGTCGACCAGTTGGAGCTTGCTCCGGGGGAGGCTCTGAACGTCGTCACTGGGGATGTCATCGTCTTCGTCCAGGACGGTGACGGACCGCGCTGCCCATTGCTCACCTTGCGTCCTGGCGACACGGCGATCGGAGCCAGCGCGCCGTCACGTGGACAGCTGTTCATGACCGGCTTTCCGGGCACGACGATCGAGGTCGTCCCCGTGGGCGAGGCCGTCGATGACGCCGCACCTGTCCTCTCGGAGTGGATCTTCCGGCTCAATGAGGCGGGCAGGGGCGATCGCTGGGCTGATCGGGTGATCGCACCCAGTGGGTCGCCGTTGCGATGTGCCCCAGGCGAGACGGTCTCGTCGAGTGCGGACTCCGTCCCTCTGGCCGATCGCTCCATCCAGGGGTGGCTCCAGATCACGTCCGGCAGCGCCAGATGGTGCGGCGTCGCAGGCTCGGATATCGGGCCACTTGACGTGGCGGTCCCGATCACTCGCGGAGTATGGGTCACGAGCGGCCTGCGGTGCTTTGTCGCCGACGGGCTCCCGCCGCAGACGATGGACCAGTGGCAGTCGGCGCTCGACCTTGTCACTCGATGCGTGGTGCGGGCGGCCCTCGACCGCTCGGAGCAGGACCAGGCGCAGCGGGGAGCTCGCCTTGCTGAGCGGCAGGCTGCGCTGCTGCTGGAGACCCAGAATGCGCTCGACGCACTCGTCGCCCCGATCGTGGGCGAGGTCATCAGACCGGCTGCCCACGGGTCCTCGCACGAGGCCAAGCTGGCGGCTGCGGAGATCGTTGTTCGGGCCAGCGGGATGCAGGTACCGGAGAGCCTCCGCGACGGCATCGCAGCTGATCTGGCGGCTGGACGATCCCTACCGGAGTCGGTCGCTGCAGCCTGCACCGCGCGCGCACGGAGCATCGACCTTCCTGCCCGCTGGTGGTCCGTCGAGGGACCTGCGCTGCTCGGATACCGCACGGACGGCAGGGCTGTGGCTCTCCTGCCGAGCGCACGCGGCAGGATCCTCGTCGATCCGACTGAGCCCGACGCGCGGGTGCTCGTCACATCGGAATTGGCGGCCGGAATCCGGCACTCTGCCTATGAGTTCGTTCCCGTTCTCCCGGCTTCGCCCCAGTCCTTGCGCGGACTTCTGCGGCTGGCGACACGAGGTTCTGGCCGCGATGTCGCCGTGATCCTCGCGCTGACGGTCGTGCTCGGCCTCGCCTCCTTCGTCGTGCCCATCGTGTTCGGCGCGATCACGGCGTCATTCGGCTCGATCACCCTCAGTTCGCTCGTCGTCCTGCTGGCCGTCCTGGCCATCGTGCTGGGCGCCACCACCCTGTGGCGCTACGTGCGGAGCCTGGCTCTGCTGCGGGTGCGGGTAAGGGGCACGGCTGTCGCCGCTGGCGCGATGTGGGACCGCCTCGTGAGGCTGCAGGTCAACTGGCATGAGGGCCGCACCCTCGGCTCCCGCATGACCCAGGCCAGTGCCGTCACCCTGGCGGCCGCCACGGTCCCGGATGCCACGATCCTCGCGCTCCTCGATTCCTTCATCATCGTCGGCTCGCTGGCAGCCGTCGCCACGACCAACTCAGCGCTGCTGATCACCCTCGCAGTGCTGCTGATCTGCCAGATCGGATTCGGGGTCCTGCTCGATCACGCGGTGTCCTCCCGTGTTGGCCTCCGGGTGCGAACGTCGAGCGAGGCGAACGGCCGGCTGGTCGAGACGATGCGAGCGGTGAATCGCCTGAGGATCTCCGGCGCCGAATCCCGCGCTCTGCGACGGTGGTCCCAGTTGCAGGCTCAGTACGTCTCAGCCGACATCTCCCTTCGCCGCGTCACGCTGGTGCAGGGACTGGTGCTCGGCCTGTGGCCCCTTGTCACGGTGATCGTCATGGTCGCCGTCACCGCCGGCAGCGGTGCGACGTATGCCGAGTTCATCACCGCCCAGACGGCAGCTGCGATTGCGACGGCATCCGTCACGGCGGCGATCCTGGCGATCAACGGACTGCTGAGCGGTCGCGCCACACTTCGGGAGCTCGACGACGTGCTGGAAGCCCAGCCTGAGGGGCGTGGCTCGGGCGCCGCCGCGGGTCGCTTGAACGGCGGACTGACACTGCAGGATCTCGTGTTTCGCTACTCGCCGCAGGGTCCGGCAGTCCTGGACGGCGTCAGCCTGACGATCACCCCCGGCGAGCACGTGGCCATCGTGGGCGGGTCCGGGTGCGGCAAGACGACGCTCATGCGCGTGCTGCTGGGCCTGGAGGTGCCGGAGTCCGGCACGATCATGGTCGACGGCCGCGACCTCGCCTCACTCGATCAGCCATCGGTGCGTCGGCAGGTGGGATGCGTGCTCCAGTCATCGAGCCTTCTTCCGGGCACCATCGTCCAAAACGTCGACATGGGGCGGGGACTGTCCCGGGACCAGATCTGGCAGGCACTCGATGCCGCCGCGGTGGGTGATGACGTCCGCGCGATGGGACTCGGGCTCGACACACCAGTGGTCGACGGAGGAGGCACCGTCTCGGGTGGGCAGCGCCAGCGCATCCTCATCGCGCGTGCACTCGCGGGGGACCCGCGCATGCTCGTACTCGACGAGGCCACGAGTGCCCTCGACAACGTCACACAGGGGATCGTCGTCGAGACTCTCGACCGGCTCCGGCTCACACGCATCGTGGTTGCGCACCGACTGTCGACCATCCGCCACGCTGACCGCATCGTCGTCCTCGATGCGGGCAGGATCGTGGAGGAGGGTGACTACGAGCAGCTGATGGCGCTTGACGGACAGTTCGCCGAGCTCGCGAGGCGCCAACTGGCCTAGGTGCGGCGAGGAGGTGCTCCAGCGAGGCACCCTCGTCGAGGGCATCGAGAAGGGGCCGGTCAGACACCTGCGTGCGCCCCGAAGGGCCGACCAGGCCGCTGTACAGGCTCGATACGCCGGGTGCCGGGCGCAGCAGCAGGTTGACGGGCGGAGTCTGCAGCGCCACGGCTGATCCTCCTGACATGCGGCTGACTCGCGAGGAAGGGGTTCTGGGGGAGCCTGGGCCCTCGCGTGGGCCGGCGTCCGACGGCGAACGAACGGCCTTGTCGCGAATGGCAACCTCGTCGGTGCGGCGCTCGACCAGGCACTAGCCTGTGATCAATCGTCTAGCAAGGGAGCTCTTATGACCACCGTGGTCTCCATCCATTCCTTTCGGGGAGGGACAGGCAAGAGCAACACGACGTCCAACGTCGCGGCAAACCTCGCTGCCCGCGGGCATCGCGTCGGGGTGGTCGACACCGATATCCAGAGCCCCGGCATCCACGTGCTCTTCGGCTTCGATGATGACCTCGACAACACGCTGAATGACTACCTGTGGGGCAAGCTCCCCATCAAGGACGCCGCCCACGACGTCACCGAGGTGGTACGCAGGTCGACATCCGTCGCCGAGGGCGGGCAGCTCTTCCTCATCCCATCCAGCATGAAGGCGGGCGACATCGCCCGGGTGCTGCGCGAGGGCTACGACGTCGGCACCCTCAACGATGGATTCCGTGACCTCGCGCGCGACCTTCAGCTGGACTACCTGCTGATCGACACCCATCCGGGCCTGAACGAGGAGACCCTGCTGTCGATCACGATCAGCGACATCCTCCTGCTCATCCTGCGCCCGGACCGCCAGGACTTCCAGGGCACCGCCGTCACCGTGGATGTCGCGCGCAGGCTCGAGGTGCCTGAGCTGTATCTCGTGGTCAACAAGGTTCCGTCCGGAATCGACACAGCGGATCTGCGCAACCAGATGCAGGCCGCGTACAGCGCCGAGACGGCAGCGATCCTCCCCCTGTCGGAGGAGGTCGTGCAGAACGCGTCCGGCGGACTGTTCTCGCTCACGCATCCGGACCACCCGTGGTCTGCGCAGATCCGCGAGATTGCCGGCAGGGTCAGCGGCTGACAATGAGTGACGACGCCGAGGATCCCTGGGGCTTCTTGGCCAAGCGCCCGTCGGCGCGGGCAGACAGCGCAGCCGACGCGTCAGAGGTGCCCGAACCTGAGGGCGCAGCGGCACCTGACGGCGCCGCCGCCGAGCCCCCTGCACGTCGGGAGCAGCGCGCACACGGTGAGTTTCGCGCGTCGATGACGTCGACGAGTCTGAAGCGTCGGGGTTGGCCCATGGCCCTGTGCCTGGCCCTCGTGTCGGTTGCCGGATTCCTCACCGAGGCTGTTGCGGCCACGCAGATCGTGGCCCGCGCGGGTGCGCCCGCCCTGTTCGTCGTCTATCCACTCGGTGGGCTGGGCCTCATCCTCCTGGCGCTGCTGCAGTTCAAGTACGTCGATCGCCACGCGCGCCTGACCGTTCTGCGAGTTGCGACCTTCGGCTACGCGGCGGCATTCATCGCCGCCCTCATCCTGCTCGGTGCGGGCCTCGTGCCGGTCCTGGCGATCGCGCTGATCTACCTGATGGGCGACCAGCTGAACTTCCTCGTTCCGCTGCTCATCTGGAGCCTGGCCGGGGATGAGTTCAACGTCGCCGAGGGGCGAAGGATCTTCGGGTGGATCGTCGCATGGACGTACGGCGGTCAGCTGGCGGGACTGCTGATCGCCACCGTGAGTCCACCGATCCTCGACGCGGTGAGCGTGCCGCTGCCGGTCCTGCTGGTGCTCGATCCCATCGTCTGCGTGTTCGTGGCACTGTGGCTGCCGCGCATGCTTCGGGGCAGCAGTGCAGCGCATGGCGCAGGCGGCAGTGAGTCGCTGCGCGAGGCGATCGCGGGTGCTCGTGACTTCATCGACGGCGTTCCTGTCTGGCGCTCGTTCCTCCAGGCGTCCGTCATCACGTTCGTCGGGGGCATGATGGTCTTCTTGTCCTTCATGGTCGGGGAGGACGAGATCATCGGATCCGACGCCAGCCGACTGCAGATGTTCTTCGCCGGCGTGATGCTCGCCTCGCTCGTCATCTGCCTGCTGCTCCAGGTCTTCGCGGCGGAGCGCATGCTCGAGCGCCTGGGCATCCCCGGTGTGCTGTCGATCCTTCCGGTCGCGACGATCCTCGGGGGGCTGCTTCTCGTGGCCGGCCTGCTCACCGGCTCGCTCCTGCTGGTGGGTCTCGGTCTCGCGGCATGGTTCATTCCCCGGTGGAGCATCGACGAGAACGCCCGACGAGCGGCCCTGGCCCTGGTCCCCGACGAGCGACGCACCCGCGTGTCGTTCCTCGTCGACCTCCTGCCCATCTCGCTCGGCCTGGTGATCGCCGGTCCCCTCGCGGCCATCGGCTGGGCGGTCGGCCAGCTGTGGCTCGTGCCCGCCCTGGCGGCCCTCGTGACGATCGGGGCCCTGCCGGCCATGCGCAAGGTGCGCGCCGGGTGGGAGGACAGCCTCCTCAACTGGCGCCTGCGCAGGCGCAAGCAGAACCGAACCCTGGACCTGGGAGACGAGTGATGTCCACGACAACCGCACGACCGCCGGGGCACATCATGCACTTCGCGATGCGCTGGAAGCTGCTCATCACGTTCGCGGCGGCCTTCACGGTGATCTTCGTGTTCATCGCGATCTACGTCCTGCAGTTCAGCTCGCAGAATGCCCAGACCCGGTTGCAGGACCAGCTCCTGACCATCGCGGAAGGAGGCGCGGCCACACTCGACAAGGCGCAGTTCGTCGAACTCATCACCACCGTGCCTCCGAAGCCGGATCCGCAGAACCCCTTCGGCCTGGGGTATCCCGACAGCCCGCTCTATGTCGATCAGGCGATGTACCTCTACAAGATCAGCGTGCTGTCGGGCGAGGCGCTGCCGTACACCTACTTCCGCGATCCTGCCGACAACAAGCTGTATGCCGCGGCATCGTCCGGATACGGCCTCGATCCGCAGATCGGCTACACCTACAAGGTGCCGACGGCAGAGACGAACACGCCTGTGACTAACGACTACATGGAACGGGGACTCGAGGGCCCGGTTCTGCAGCCGCCCTACACCGACGCGTACGGCACCTGGATGAGCGCGTACGTGCCGATCGTCGATGCCACGGGCACCACGATCGGGGGCATGGGCGTCGACTACCCGATGACCTACGTGGACGAGGTCGTCTCCGATGTCCAGCGCCGACTGTTCCCCGTGCTCATCGGGTCGTACGCCCTGCTGCTCGGCCTTGTCCTTCTGCTGTCGACCGCGCTCGTGCGACCCCTGCGACGGCTGACGGACGCTGCCCGTCGCATGGCGGACGGCGAATACGACCTCGATGTGCGACAGCTGGTCAGCACGCGCTTCCCGGACGAGATGTACGAGCTCGCCGATGCCTTCGGCGACATGGCGGAGAAGGTCGGAGCCCGCGAGCGCTCCCTGTCGCAGGAGGTGCAGCGCCTGAAGGTCGAGATCGACCACCAGAAGCGAGTGGAGGCGGTCAAGGAGATCACCAACAGCGATTCCTTCACCGATCTGACGAAACGCGCCGCGGAGATGCGCCGCCGTATGCGCGAAGGAACGGACGCGTAGCGGATGCCCGGATCGGCACGGACGTCGGTCGAGGGTGTGCCCGAGTACACGGTCGTGGACGCCCTGGCTGCCGACATGTCCGCGGCCGAGCACCAGGAGCTCCTCGCGCAGCTGGCACCCATCCACGGACGCTACTTCCCGTCCTACCCGCATGTGCTCGACGAGCTCGAGCAGCAGGCACTGATCGGGGAGCCTCCATCCGGCGAGCGAGTGCACGCCTTCGTCGTCTTCCGCGACGGCCTGCCGGTGGGGGAGTGGGTCATGGCCGTCGATCGGCGCGCAGAGGTGATCATGATGCTGTTCGGCGCGATCCACCGCGAGGCGCGCATCGACCTCGACCGCGGGTACCTGATCCGCCTCGTCGACGCTCTGCTCGAGCGATGTGCCGCGGCCGCGGCGGACGACGGCGAGGACATCGTCGCGGTGATCCTCGAGTCAGACGGCCCGCATCTGGCCCGGTGGCACGAGTTGGGCTTCTTCACGGCCGACGCCGACTACCGGGAACCGATCCATGGACGTCACTGGTCACAGCACGGCGAGCCGAGCTTCTTCGACCGGTACTCCGCATGCGTCCGACCCTGGGGTCGGGGCAGGGAGATGGCGCGCAGTGCCCTCGCCGAGCGCGCCCTGACCGCCCTGCTCGTCGACCACTACGGACTACCGCCTGACCACCCTCAGGTGGTGCGCAGCCTCCAGGCGGCCGCGAATCTCTCCGACGACTGACTCGTCGACGACTGGCTCACCGGCGACAGGCTCACCGGCGAGCCGGACGCCAGTGCAAGCCGGTCGAGGATCAGGCAGGTTCCTCGGCCTCAAGGGACTCCAGCAGGTCGTCGACCTCGGCCGAGCGGCCACCGTCGCGCGAGGCGCGGGCACCTTGCGTGTGCAGTGCCACCCGCCACCTCGGCTCGCCACCGGCACCGGTCGGCTCGCCGTCATCGGGCGTGATGAACCCGCGATCGGCGAGCCAGTCGATGCGCGAGGTCACCTCGGCCGGGTCAGCCCCCAGGTCGGCCGAGAGCTCGGCGATCGTGCGCGGCCCGGAGCGCAGGAGTCGACGCTGGACGGCCCGCATGGGAGCGGGAGTCTCGAGCAGGTCCAGCATGGACTTGTCGGGCAGGTGCAGGACGACGTCGCGACTGACCCCGACACTGAGCACGGCGTCCTTGACGTGCAGGTCGTGATTGTGGCCGCCGGTGGTGCGCAGGCGATTGAGCCCGTGCAGGTGCAGACCCGGGATCGTCGCGCCGGGTTCGAGGTCGGGAAACCTGAATCCCACGAAGACGCCGTAGAAGGGTGCATGGGTCCACCGCACCTCGTCGGTCACGCACACCTCGGCGTACGGCCGGTAGGGAGGATCCTGGGCCGGGACGCTGCGCACGAGCACGGAGGTGAAGGCGCCCTCGAGTCGCACGGAGACGACCGCTCCAGCGTCGTCAACGAGGTCCTCGACTGCGGCAGCGACCTCCTCCCGGCTGGCGTCGCGAAGGCGGACTGTCGTGGGGTTGTCCAGGGTCGACACCACGACGAAGGGGGTTCGGGTCTCCAGGGGCATCAGGTCGGCTCG
>JBIIJX010000080.1:0-9994 GCA_044233495.1 Candidatus Nanopelagicales bacterium | reverse complement strand
CAAGTGCTGGGGTACGTGGATCAGGTGTTGCTCGGGCGATCGTGTGACAGGAGGAGGGCGAGCAGAGCCTCGACCGATGGTGCCACGTGTGTGGCACCCGCGTCGTCGAGCTCGCCGTCGACCGCGTAGCCCCACGTGACGACGATGCTGTCGAGCCCGTGCGAGTCGGCGGCCTCCACGTCGAGGGCGCGGTCGCCGACCATCACGATGCTGTGCCTGTCGGCGGAGGCGCCGATCGAGGCGAGCGTGTGCGCCACAACATGCGCCTTGTCCTGCCGTGTCCCGTTCACGTGGGACCCGCCGACGAACTCGAAGCAGGCCAATAGCCCCGCGTGCTCCAGAATCCGGACGGCCGATGCATCGGGCTTGGACGTGGCGAGGCAGACGCGAACTCCCGCGTCATGGAGTGCGGTGATGACCGACGGCATTCCCGGGTAGACGTCGAACTCGTACTCACTGCCATGGAAGTAGCGCTCGCAGTAGAGCTCGAAGAACAGCTGCTCGTCAGCCGGCGCCGTGAGGCCGAATACGCGGGGCAGAACATCAGAAAGCGGAGGTCCCATGAACTCATGGAGCTGCTGCCGGGTCGGTGTGATTCCAAAACCCGTGGTCAGCGCGTGGCGAACCGCCTCGTGGACGCCCGGCTCGGAGTCGATGATGGTGCCGTCGAGGTCGAGGAGGACGACCTCGTAGCGAGGCGCCGCGGCCGTCATGACTCCTGGACGCCTCGCCACGCCAGGGTGCCGCCGTCGACGGGGTAGATGCCGCCGGTGACGAACGATGCGGCGTCCGAGGCGAGGAAGCAGGCAACCTGTGCCACCTCCTCGACGGAGCCGAACCGCGGCATGAGCTGGGTCCCCGTCATGCGCTGGGCCGTCCTGCGCCGGTCGTCTCCGGAGGCCAGGTGCCCTTGGGCCATCGGGGTGTCGATGCTGCCCGGCAGGTAGGCGTTCACGCGAATGCCGGGTGCCAGGGCGACGGCGCACGACTTGGTCAGCTGGATGACGCCCGCCTTGCTGGCGCCGTAGGCCATGGCGCTGACAGTTCCGTGCACCCCGGCCACCGAGGCTGAGTTGACGATCGAGGGGCCCCGGTCCGACACGCGCAGGTGGGGGGCGGCCGCCCTGGTGGCCAGCCACACTGCCTTGAGGTTGACGTCCATGACGATGTCCCACGTGGCCTCGTCGAGAGTGTCGAAGCCGGAGGGATGGAGGAACGAGGTGTCGATCACGCCGGCGTTGTTGACGAGGGTGTCGAGGCCCCCGGCGAACGCGACCGACTCCTCGATCATGCGACTGATGGCCGCGGCGTCGCGCAGGTCCGCCACCACGACAACCGACCGCGCTCCGTTCTCGCGCACGAGCGCGGCCGTCTCCTCGGCGGCGTCCTGCTGCAGGTCGTGCACGATGACGGTCTCAGCACCCTGTCGGGCGGCCTCGACGGCGATGCCCCGGCCCATGCCCTGGGCGGCCCCGGTCACGAGCAGGCGCTTGCCGATCAGCTGTTCGCTCACGTGGCCCAGCCCTCCCGGATGTCGGCGTGAACGTCGATGGAGATGCGCTTCTCCTCGATGTAGCCCACACCGTCGATCACCCGCACGCGATCGATGTAGTTGCCCCAGCCGAGGATGGCGGTATCGGCACCTGCGTAGGTGTAGAGGAAGTACGACTCCAGCAGCGCGGTGTCGGGACCGGACGACGTCACCTTCTGGTTGACGAGGAAGTGCTTGCGCGCGACGGGGTCGGCGAGCGCAGTGCGGTAGTACTCGATCACCGCATCGCGTCCCTCGCGCGGACCCTTGCGGGTCACCAGCACCGCGTCCTCGGTGAATGCCGAGGCGAGCAGGTCGAAGTCGAGGGCGTCGACCGCCGTCGCGTAGCGCCAGGAGGCCTCCCGTGCGAGTTCGGCGGTCTCCAGTGCATCGAGGCGGGCCTGCGCGCGAGCATGGCTGCCGGGCAGGTGCTGGGCGGGCACGAACTCCTTGCGCGTGATGCGACCCACTCCGTCGAGGACAGCCACCTCGTCGACGTAGTCGCCCCAGCCGGTCGCCTCGAAGCCCGAGCCCTCGTGGGCGTAGTAGATGGTGGAGTGCACGCGCGCCCGGCCCTCACCGACGTAGTCCACCCGGGGATTGACCACGAGGTGGCGCGTCACGAACTCCGGCGGCAGCATCCCCCGCAGGCCATCGACGATGGCGTCGCGCCCGACGACCTCGGACCCGGGCATGACGAGGACGGCATCCTCGGCGAAGGCACTTGCCAGAAGCGACCAGTCCCGTCCGTCGACGCCCTCGGCGTAGCGATACAGGCACGAGCGCGCGGCCTCGAGGGTCTCCAGGCGCTCCAGTCGGCGCAGCGCTGTCTCGAGAGCGTCCATCTATGCCTCCTCGGTGGGTCGCACGCCGCGCTTGGTCAACGTCACGGGGCCGGTCACGGTGAGCCGGCAGGCGAGCCTGCGCACGGGATCGACCGCTCCCATCGTGCGCTGCAGCGTCTCGCGTTCCTCGTCGAGGATCTCACCGCAGTGGTCGAGGCCCTCGCGGATGATGCTCACGCACAGGCCGCATGATGCGTTGGCGCCGCACTCTGTGGGCCAGGTGTAGCCCGCGGCGTGGGCAGCTGCCATGACGGACTCTCCCTCGCCCACCTCGAGTTGGAGGTTCAGCGGCAGGACGGTCACGCGGCTCATCGGCGGCTCCCGGCAGAGTGGGCGAACAGGCACTTACCGTAGTCGGGATCTAGTAACATTCCAATCTGACTCCGGGCCTGCAGTGTCGCTGGCACGAATGCCCGACCTCGCGACAGATGGGAACACCATGGATCTCGGCCTCAAGGGCAAGCGCGCCCTCGTCACCGGCGGCACACGCGGCATCGGCCGTGCGACCGTCGAGCTCCTCGCCGCGGAGGGCGCAGCCGTCGCCTTCTGCGCGCGCAGCCAGGAGGCCGTAGATGCCTTCGCCGACGAACTCCGCGCGAAGGGCGCCACCGTGTACGCCGAGGCCATCGACGTATCGAAGGAGGACGAACTCAAGGGCTTCATCCGCAATGCCGCGGAGGCCCTCGGCGGCCTCGACATCCTCGTGTCGAACGTGACCGGCGGATCCCTCAAGGGTCCGGAGCAGTGGCAGAGCAGCCTCGAGCTCGACCTGCTCCCGCTCGTGCACCTCATCGACGAGGGCACGCCGATCCTCGAGGCGGCGGGTGGCGGCTCGATCGTGGCGCTGTCCTCGACGTTCGGCTTCGACAACGTCTGGCCCTCCTCGCCGAACTCCTACGGCGCGTTCAAGGCGGCGATCATCCGGCATGCCTCGTCCGCAGCCCAGGCCCTGGCGCCGAAGGGCATCCGCGTCAACACGGTCTCGCCCGGACCCGTGTACTTCGACGACGGTGACTGGGGCAAGATCAAGGCCGGTCGCCCCGAGGTCTACGACAAGGTGCTGGGGTCCATCAAGCTCGGTCGGATGGGCAGGCCGGAGGAGATCGCAGCGGTCATCGTGAGCCTCGCGAGCCCGGCGTTCGGCTACTGCGTCGGCACCAACGTGGTGTGCGACGGCGGCATGACCGTCCGCACGCAGTACTAGTCACTCCTAGTCTCTCATTCGACCATGGCCACCCCCGCGCGCTGCCGTTCCGGCCGCGTGGAGGTGGCCTTGGTCGTCGGAGGGCGCTGGCACGACCTCGACTTCGCCCGCCGTGAGCTACTGGCCGTGATCGGGCGACATGACGCCGCACGCACCACGGTGCATGCGGACTTCTCCGATGCCGATCGCCTTGCGTCGGTGGACGCCGTCATCGCGTACACCTGCGACGTGCGTCCGTCGGCCGACCAGGTGCAGGTGCTGCGAGGCATGGTGACGCACGGCGGTCGCCTCCTGGCACTGCACGCCACGAACTCCGCGATCGACGCCCCTGAGCCGGGTGGGCCCCGCATCTTCCGGACTCCCGACGCGATGCCGGAGCTCACGTCGCTGCTCGGCAGCCGATTCCTCGCCCATCCTCCGATCGCCCCGTTCGTCATCGAGCCGGTGCAGCCGGGGCACCCGCTGGTGGCCGGCATCGACGCCTTCACGACGACGGACGAGATCTACGTCTCGGCGCTCGGCGATGATCTCGATGTGCTGCTCGACGTCGAGTACACCGGCCCGTGCCCCGGCTTCGAGAATGACCAGGCGAGGGATCGGCGTCGCCACCCGGTGCTGTTCACCCGATCTGAGGGCGAGGGGCGGGTCACCAGCTTCACTCTCGGGCACTGCCGCGGGCGATTCGATGTGCGCGACCTCGGCGTCGAGGATCTCGGTGCGGTCGATCGCGTGGCGTGGGAGTCTGGTGAGTACCGCGCGATCCTCGAGCGCTGCGTGGACTGGGCGGTCCACTCCGATGACTGGCAGGAGTGTGCGGTGAGGGAGGGCTCATGACGGCACGTGGCACGGCAGTGGTGACCGGTGCAGCGCAGGGAATAGGCCGCGCGATCGTCGAGCGGCTCCAGCGCGACGGCTATGCGGTGCTCGGACTGGATGTCCAGGGCCTGGAGTCGCTCACGGCCGACACCGGCTGCCGGACGGCGGTGCTCGACGTGTCGGATCCCACCCAGACCGCGACGGTGGCGGGTCTCGCCCCCGACTGCACGGTGCTCGTGAACAACGCAGCCATCCAGCGCTACCAGGATCTCCTGCACACGACACCGGAGGAGATGCGTTCGATCCTCGACATCAACATCATGGGGCCGGTGCTGATGGCCCAGGCGTTGGTTCCGGTGATCGCCGCGAACGGCGGCGGAAGCGTGATCAACCTGTCGTCGATCACGTCGGTGGCGCATGCTGCCGGCACCTCGCTCTACCCGGCATCCAAGGCGGCCATGAACCAGATCACCCAGGCGATGGCGGTGGAGTTCGGATCGCTCGGGGTGCGCTGCAACGCCGTAGGTCCGGGCACCGTCCTGACGGAGGGCACGCAGGCGCACTACGGCGACGACGCAGCGCGCGCGGCGATCGCCGGAACGCTGCCACTGGGCCGCATGGGTGCACCGGGTGACATCGCCGACGCTGTGTCGTTCCTGTGCTCGGACGACGCCGTCTGGATCACCGGCCAGACCCTGTTCGTAGACGGCGGCTACACGGCCGCGCATGGCCAGTTCTTCCGCTGGGCCAGAAAGGCACCCAAATGACCCGACCCTTCCGGTTCGCGATCCAGGCATTCAGCTCACCGACCAAGCGCGAGTGGGTCGAGCTCGCACGCAGGGTCGAGGACTCCGGCTTCTCGACGCTCCACGTCGCCGACCACTACCTCGGCCCGGGCTCCCGGATCGAGGGCACGGGGCATCGGGTCCAGGCGATGGCGCTGATCCCTGCACTGACGGCCGCGGCCATGGCGACGACCACGCTGCGCATCGGATCCCGCATGGCGTGCACGAGCTACCACCTGCCGACGATCCTCACCAAGGAGATGGCGACCATCGACGTGCTCTCCGAGGGGCGTCTGGAGATCGGACTCGGGGCGGGGTGGCTGGTCAACGAGTACGAGGGCATGGGCATCCCGTTCGAGTCCGCGGGCCGTCGCATCCAGCTGATGCGGGAGACGGCCGAGTTCATGCTCCAGGCCTACTCGAGCGAGGCGGAGGTCGACTACCACGGCGAGTTCGTCGACTCCTCCGGCTACGTCGCGGTGCCGCGCCCGGTGCAGACCCCGCATCCACCGCTGATGATCGGGGGCGGAGCGCCGAAGGTCCTGGCTATCGCAGGGGAGCTGGCCGACATCGTCAGCGTCAACTTCAACAACAGCAGTGGCGTCGTGGGGGCGGGGAGCATCACGTCGTCCACCGAGGAGGAGACCGGCAAGAAGATCCAATGGATCAAGGATGGCGCAGGGGACCGGTTCCCCGAGATCGAGCTCGAGACGGCGACGTACTTCATCTCTGTGGAGGGGCGCTCGCAGATCACTGCCGAGGCCGTGTCGGCGCGCACCGGGCTGGCGCTGCCGGAGCTCAAGCGGTTCCCGCACGCTGCGGTCGGCAGCGTCGAAGAGATCTGCGAGGAGCTCATCCGCCGGCGCGAGGAGTACGGCTTCTCCTACATCACCGTGGGCGACGCGCACCTCGATGCGTTCCTGCCCGTCGTCGAGCGCCTGGCCGGAACCTGACATGGCTCGTGAGTTCTCACTGGCGCATCTGTCGATGATCGCCGTGCCTCCGGCACGCGTGGCTGACATCGCAGCCGGCGCCGGCTTCGACTGGTTCAGCCTGCGCCTGACCCCCAGTCCGTCCACGGGTGTCGACCACGGTCATTTGGGTGATGAGCGTGCGCTGGAACATCTGCGTCGGCACATCGACGACTCCGGCAGTCGACTGCTGGACCTCGAGGTGATCCGCATGACGGGACCGGATTCCGTGGCGGCGGCCGCCCCGCTGCTCGACGCGGCGCAGGCTCTCGGAGCGCGATACGTGATCGCCACGGTGGAGGATCCCGATCCTGCGCGACGGATCGAGACTCTCCACGCCCTCGCCGGGGAGGCGGAGTCCCGCGGCGTCGTCGTGGCGCTGGAGTTCATGATGTTCACCGCCTGCCCGAATCTCACCGACGCCGTCGGCATCGTGGCCGCGTGCGGCGCATCGAATGTCGTGGTGCTGCCCGACGTGCTGCACCTGACTCGTTCCGGGGGCACGACCCGGCAGCTGGCGGAGGTGGAGCCCACACTGCTGCCCTACGCGCAGATCTGCGGAGCGGAGGGCCCTGGCCCTGCCGCCGATGCGGCCGCGGCGAGGGCCGAGGGTGTTCGGTCGCGTCTGCTGCCGGACGAGGGGGATCTGCCCGTGCGCGAGTTCGTTCAGGCTCTGCCGCTGACGACGATCCTCGCCGTCGAGGCTCCGCTTGCCGGGCAGGCCGATCCTGCGGATCCGCAGGCGCTTGCTCACGTGATGATGGCGTCGGCTGCGAGGGTGACGTGAAGGCCACGGAGTTGAGCATCGACGGGCTGGTGAACATCCGCGACCTCGGCGGACTGGTCACTGTGGACGGGCGCGTGGTGCGCTCGGGGCGCGTGCTCCGCAGCGACAACCCCAAGGCGCTCACCGACATCGGGCGTGGTCAATTCCTCGACCTGGTGGCCCCCGGAGTGGTCATCGATCTGCGCATCCCGATGGAGGTCTCGCGCGAGGGCTACGACCTCGGTCCGCGTGTCCGCGTCGTCAACTGCCCGATGATGCCCCAGTCGGGTGTGAACGACGAGCAGATCGCGGCCGGCGCCTGTGACAACCTCGTCGACGACTACATGAAGCAGATCGACGTGAATGCGCGATACGTGGTCGAGGTGCTCTCGATTATCGCGGACCCGCTCAATCAGCCCGTGGTCGTGCACTGCACGGCGGGCAAGGATCGCACGGGCATCTCCGTGGCGATGCTCCTCGACATCCTTGGGGTGTCCCACGAGCACATCGCCGCCGACTACCACGTGACCACCAAGAACATGGCCCCCGTCGTGGAGCGCATCCGAAGCGCGCCGGTGTTCAAGGAGAACGGGCTGGCCTATGCCCCGGACTGGATCTTCGCGTCCGACGCGGAGACCATGCTGGCCTTCCTCGAGCGCATGACCGACACGTACGGCGGTGCCGCGGAATGGGCACTCGAGCACGGCATGACGTCCGACCAGCTCGACTCACTGCGCTCGTCCCTGCTCTCCTGACACCCCGAACACGTCGAGACCTGCACCAGGCGTCGCAACCGGTGCCCGGTGCGACGCCATCTGCAGGTCTCGACGGCGGAGTGGTGTGTCAGGCCAGGGCGCGCTGCATCGCGGCGATGCGGGTGGCCCAAATCTGCTGGCTGAGTGCGGCGGTCGGCGCGAACACCTCGGATGCGTGATACGCACCGGGGTAGACGTGCAGCTCGACCGGCACACCCGCCGCCTCAAGCCGCCCGGCGAACTCGATGTCCTCGTCGTGGAACATGTCGCGGTCGCCGACGTCGATGAAGTGCGGGGGCAGGCCGCTGAGATCCGTGGCGCGTGATGGCGCCGCGTACTGGTCCGCGGGCTTCCCGCCGAGGTACCAGCCCCACGCCTCGACGTTGCCGGCACGGTCCCAGATGCCGATGTCGACGATCTCCTTGCTGGAGGCCGTCTCATTGCGGTCGTCGATCATCGGGTAGGGCGCCATGACGAAGCACAGAGCGGGGCCGCCCTTGTCGCGGGCCCGCAGAGCGGTCGAGATTGCCAGGCCGCCGCCGGCGCTGCCGCCGTAGATGGCAAGGCGCGACGGGTCGTACCCGAGGCTGCCGGCGTTCGCCGCCATCCATGCCAGGCCGGCGAAGCAGTCGTCGGGGCCGGCCGGGTAGGGATCCTCGGGGGCGAGCCGGTAGTCGACGGAGACCACCACGGCCCCGAAGGTCTCGCACAGCATCACCGCGGTCAGGTGATCGGTCTCGAGGTTGCCGAGGACCATGCCGCCGCCGTGGATGAAGTAGATGCCCGGGCGTGTGGCGCCCGGGCTGACCGGACGGTAGACGCGGAGGGCGAGGGGGCCGGCGGGCCCGTCGACGGAGACGTCCTCGAAGGCGACGTTGGGGTTGGGCGGCAGGTCCGCCGTCATCTGGGCCAGCATCCCGTACAGGGTCTGGCGCCGGGCGACGATGTCGGGGATGGCGTTGAAGCCGCCCGGCAGGGCCTCGTACAGCGCGGCCAGGGGAACGAGTGACTCGGCATCGATGCGATCGTGTTGGGGCATGACCCACCTCTCGGAAGACTCGCGGGGAGCAGTGGCGCGAGTCTGGCAGGTGGCGGGCCCGTGCGCAGGCGGAATCCGCCAGCAAGAGTCCGTTGGATCAGGCGAGCAGGGTGTTCAGGAGATCGTCTCGCCACCGTCGACCACGAGCGTCTGCCCCGTGATGAACGACGAGTCGTCCGAGAGGAAGAAGCAGATGGCAGCCGCCAGTTCGTCAGCAGTGCCCATGCGCTTCATGGGGATGGCGGCTCCGAAGATCTCCTCGCCCTTCTCCATGTCGCCACCGCGCGCCAGCATCAGGGGCGTGGTCATGCCGGTGATCGTGCGCCCCGGGGCCACGCAGTTGACGCGCACCTCTGGCAGCGCCTCGAACGTCAGCTGACGGGTCAGGCCCGCGATGCCGGCCTTTGCAGCGCCGTAGGGCACGTTGTTGTTGTTCGCCATGACGGCAGCCGTCGAGGCGATGGTCACGATGGAGCCGCGACCGCGCTGCTTCATGACGGGCAGCGTGTGCTTGCACGCGTAGAAGGTGCCGCCGACGTGGACGCTCAGCATGCGCATGAAGCGCTCGGCGTCCCACTCCGCCGTCGGTCCGAACTCGGCGTGCCCGGCAGCCGCGAGCACCCCGTCGATGCCCCCCAGCGCCTCGACGGTCGCGCGGACCGCGTCGGCCACCTGCTGTTCGTCGGCGACATTTGCGGCGAGGCCGATGCAGCCCCCGCCGATCTCGGCAGCCACCTGGCGGGCGCGGTCACCGTCGAGATCGACGAGTGCGGCCGTGCCGCCCTCGGCGACGACGCGCTCGGCCGTTGCCCGGCCGATGCCGCTGGCCCCGCCGGTGATGAAGACGACCTTGTTCTCGAAGCGCATGGACTTCCTCACAGTTGGGGAGCTCAGGAATCAGGACTGCGGTGCCGACGGCGAGTCACTGGGCCGGGCGGCCTCGGACTTCGCCCACATCTTGGCGCTGTTGAATCCGACTCGGACCTTCGGGATGAGCTCGAACACCACGCGTCCGGGGGAGTCGATCATCTCGAGGAAGGCCTTGGCCTTCTCCGGCTCGCCGGGCCGCATCGCATTCGCGAACTCCGGCAGGATCCGGTCGAGGGTCTCGCGGTCGGTGTGCACGATCGCCTCGCACTTGTAGGTGAGCGACTGCCGCTCGACGATGCTCGAGCCCTTGGAGGAGATCGCGATGCACACCCGGGGGTCCTTGCGGATCTGGTTGACGCGGGGGCGCTCCTCGCTGGCGGTCAGCCAGAAGCGGCCGTCGCGGTGGATGTAG
>JBIIJX010000079.1:0-9995 GCA_044233495.1 Candidatus Nanopelagicales bacterium | reverse complement strand
CCGGGGATCCCGCAGTACGGGCCGATGCGATCGGCGAGCGAGAGCGGGCGGCGCGCGTCGATCCATGAAGCGATGAGCAGCATGGCGCCGCCCACAGCGAGGCCGACAAGAGCGCCGCTGAACGATGGGGTCACGGTGCGAGCCTCGGCAGCCCCGGAAGCCGCGATAGACGCAGCATCAGCATGTATGCGGCGACGGACGAGACACCCGCGAGCACGATGACCACGGCCCCCGTCGGAGTCGCGTAGGCAGCCACGGCCTCCGGTCGCGTGCTCAGGAGCACCAGCGTGAGCCAGGGAGCGGCAACGGCCATGCGTGCCGCCGACACCGTCCAGCTCTGCCGGCCGTGGATCTCCGCGCGCAGGCGGGCATCCTCCCGGAGCATGGCCGACAGCGTGCGGAGGATCTCCCAGATCGTGGTGCCACCCACTTCGCGGCCCAGTCGCAGCGCTGCGACGACACGATCTGCGACCCCGTCTCGGGCCTCGTCCGCGAGGGTGTCAAGCGCGGCATCGAAGTTCCCCGTGGCGCGATATTCCAGCGCAGCAGAACTGAAGGCCGAGCGCAAGGGAGCCGGGCCGCGGGTAGCCAATGCCGCGACGGCGTCCGGGAGCGACAGACCAGCTCGGATGCCGGCAACGAGGGAGTCGACGGCCTCGGGCCAGCACGCCCGGGCCGCCTGGGCGCGTACTCGCCCCCGTCGGCGCACGAGCACTGCGGGCGTCACGCCAGCGGCCACAGCGGCCATCGCGGCAGCGACGACGAGCCCGGTCGCCGCGAGCACCAGGACGGCTACGACACAGGCAGCCCCGATACTGGCGGCCACCAGGGAGGCCGGCGTGACGTGGGCGAATCCCGCGTCTGCGAGCAGCGCGGCCAGCCTGGGCTCACGTCGACGCCGGGCCACCGGTGAGTGAGAGAGCGTGCGGGCGATGACGAGCAGCCCGGTTGCGGCGAGCAGGCCCGTAAGGGCACCGAGGGCGGTCGTGGCGTTCATGCTGCGCATTCCGCCAGCAGAGCCGTGACGTCGATGCCCGCGGCAGCAAAGCGATCCTGATGCGGAGGGAATCCCTCCCTGCGCACGAGCCTGCCATCAACATCGCAGTACAGGGTCGTCATCTCGATGATCCCGTTCTCGGTTCGCCCGGTGACTGCACCGATCTCCCGGACACGACGACTGCCCGAGCCCATACCGAGGTGCACGACGATGTCGACGCACCCGGCGACGGTCGGAACGACGAATCCGGCATCGATGTTCGCGCCTGCGAGCAAGGGTAGGGTGCACAGTTTGGTGATGGCCTCGCGCGCGCTGTTGGCATGCAGAGTCGCCATCGCCGGCATGCCGCTGTTCATGGCGATGAGCAGGTCGAGGGCCTCCGCCTGACGCACCTCGCCCACGACGAGTCGTGTCGGACGCATACGGAGCGCTTCCGTCACGAGTCTTCGAAGGGGGATGGCGCCAGTGCCCTCGAGGCTCGGCGCGCGCGTCTGCAGTGCAACGTGATCAGGATGATCCAGCCGGAGCTCGAACACCTCCTCGCACGTGATGATGCGCTCCGTCGCAGGCACCGAGCCGAGCAGGGCTGTCATGAAGGTCGTCTTGCCCGACTGCGTACCACCGGCCACGACGATGTTCAGCCCGGCAAGCACGGACGCCTCGAGGAAGGCGGCAGACTGTGCGGTCAGGACGCCGACGCCGGCGAGATCGCTCACGGTGCGAGCCCGCACGACGAAGCGCCGGATATTCACAGCCCAGTGCTCACGTGTGATGTCCGGGATCACCACGTGCAGGCGACTGCCGTCCGGCAGCATCGCGTCGACGAAGGGCGAGCTCAGGTCCAGGCGTCGTCCCGACACACGGAGCATCCGCTCCACGAGGTCACGTACCTCGGCCGCATCGAGCACGGTTGTCGTCAGCTCGCTGCGGCCTCCTCGGGCGACGAAGACGCGTCCGGGGGCGTTGATCCACAGCTCCTCGACCTCGGGATCGTCGAGATAGGGCTGGAGCGGACCGAACCCGGCTATCGCGTGGAATGCGGCGGTCGCTGCGTCTTCGGCTTCGTCGTCGACCCGCTCGTCGATGACGAGCTCGGCGAGCACTTCGTCGACCAGACTGCGCACCGCGGCGGGCTCGCGCAACGGATCGATGCCGCGATCGCGGACACGCGCACGCACGCGATCCTCGACGGTAGTGACACGGGACATGTCAAGGACGCTACGTCGAGCGGTGTCATGCCCGCCACAGCCCGATCCGCACCTGTGGACAGCGAAGCCTATGTGGATATCGCGCTTGACAGCCCTGCTCGTCGCGGGTCAGCCGATGAAGCGCTCCCACGCGGCGAGCACGAACTCCGGATGCTCCATCTGCGCGACGTGACCGCTGTCCGGCAGTACGACCACGTGCGCGTGACGGAAGTGCTTGGTGACGCGATGTGCGGTGCGCGAGTCGACGAGTGGGTCCTTGCGCCCGTAGATGACGAGGGTGGGGCACGAGACACGCTCGGCCAGCTTCCACGGTCGGTTGGGTCCGACGTCCGTGAACGTGCGCAGAAGTCCGCGCAGCGAGCGCAGGAAGGCCTCGGAGGCGTACGGCAGGCGATCGTGCTGACGCGTCTCGTCGGCTGCTTCCTGAAGACGCTCCGGCGCGACACGCGATGGATCGGCGTAGGTGACGTCGATACTGCCCCGAACACGGGTCTCGGCATCGGCTTCCATGAACTTCGGCACGAGTCGCTCACCGACGCCCGGCACGGCGATCACCGGCAGGTGCGCGTTCTGTTTGGTCAGGCTGAGCGAGGGCAGCGCGGGTGAGATGAGCGTCAGGCTTCTCACCAGATCCGGCCGTCGCGCCGCCAGTTGAAGCGCCACGGCACCGCCCATGGAGTTGCCGAAGAGGTGCACGGGTGCGATGTCGAGGTGGGCAATGAGGTCGACGAGAGAACGCGCATGACCCGACGGTGACATGTCACCGTCGCGCGGCGGCGGCGAGTAGCCGAAGCCGCCCACATCGACCGCCCATCCGTCCACACGAGACTGCATGCCGTGCATGAAGTCCGTCCAGTTCAGCGATGATCCGCCGAGCCCGTGGACGTACAGCGCGCCCGGGAGGTCTGACCGGGACCCGGGTGCGTGGCGCACGCTCAGCGTGCGGTTCGCCAGCCGCAGTTCCTCCCGCGGCCACGTCGGCAGGGGTGCGAGCCGTGCGATGTCCGGATCCACAGAGGCCACCCGGCAAGGGTACGCGTCCGTAGTTACTGACGAGTAGGGTGGCCCCATGTCCACCTCGACATCGACATCCAGCCCGTCGTCCGGGCCCACCGCCCGGGCGGCCCGGCTGCCACGGGAGGAGCGACGCCAGCAGGTGCTGTCGGCGGCCCTCGAGGTGTTCTCCGTCGCCGGCTACCACGCGGCGTCGATGGACGAGATCGCCGAGCGGGCGGGTGTGTCCAAGCCGGTCCTCTACCAGCACTTCCCCGGGAAGCTCGAGCTGTACCTCGAGCTCCTCGATACCGGGGTCGAGGACCTGCTCGAGGCAGCGCGGCAGGCACTGTCCGGCACGAACGACAACTCCACTCGGGTGCGGGCCATGGTCGACGCCTACTTCAGGTTCGTGGAGGAGCCCGGCGGCGCCTTTCGCCTCGTGTTCGAGAGCGACCTTGCCCACGAGCCCGCTGTCAGCGAGCGCGTCGACGGCGCCGACCTCACCCTCGCGACCATGAGCGCTGCCGTGATCGCCGACGACACCGGCCTGAGCCACGAGGAGGCGATGCTGCTCGCCTCGGGCATGCAGGGCCTGGTGCACGTGGCCGCACGCCGTTGGCTCAGGTCGGGTGCCGCACGACTCCCCCGCGAGCAGGCCACTGACCTGGTGGCAGCGCTCGCATGGCGCGGCATCAGCGACTTCCCCCTGACACACCCGCCGCAGGCGGAATAGAACCGTGTCTGCGACGCTTGACCCGCATACCGGATCACTCCGGCTCACCTGAAGGGATTCGCTGTGGAGATCAAGATCGGGGTTCAGGACACACCGCGCGAGGTGGCCCTCGACAGCAACGATGCACCGGAAGACGTCATCAAGGCGGTCGAGGCGGCTCTCGCCAAGGGCGGCAACCTCACCCTTGTCGACGATCGGGGCCGCACCGTGATCGTGCCCGGGTCCAAGATCGCGTACGTCGAGGTGGGCGCAGCGTCCAAGGGACGCGTCGGCTTCGGCGGCTGACCGCCGGAGCGAGACAACCGGCTTCGGCGGCCGACCGCCGGAGCGGGCCTACGCCGCCAGGCCCAAGGACGACATCCGTCGCGAGTGGTTGTCGGTGAGACGCGCGAGCATCCGGCCGATCTCTGCGAGGTCTGTGCCGGGCCGGTCGACACCGCCGACCAGCAGGGTCGACAGTGCGTCGCGCTCGGCCGCCACCCGCTGAGCCTGTGACAGCGCCTCACCGACTACCCGACGGCCCCACAGGGCCAGCCGCCCGCCGACCCGGGGATCCTCCTGGATGGCGGCGCGGACGCGATCGACGATGAAGGACGACTGCCCGAGGTCCTCGCACACAGACAGCACCAAGGCCCGAGTGTCCTCGTCAACGTACGTGGCGATCTCGCGGTAGAAGTCCATGCCGATGCCGTCGCCAACGTAGGCCTTCACCATGCCCTCGAGCCAGTCACTGGGAGCCGTCTGCTCGTGGTACTCCTCGTACGCCCGACGGAACGGGGCCATGGCCTCCGCGGGGTTCGCGCCGAGCTCACGGAGCCGATCACGCAGGGCGACGAAATGGCGGTACTCCGCCGTTGCCATGCCTGCCAGCGCATCCTTGTCGTCGATCGTGGGCGCGAGCGATGCATCGGCGGCAATGCGCTCGAAGGCGCTCAACTCCCCATAGGCCAGCACGCCGAGGAGATCCACGACAGCCGCCCGATACTGCGGATCGGTCCGGAGGGCGGAAGGGGGAGGAACCTGCTCGGTCATGGTGAGGACAGGCTAGCGAGTGGCTCAGGGTAGGGTGAGGGCAAATGACTTCCTCCGTGGATCCCACCACCGCCCCCACGTTCGTCGAACTCGGCGCTGATCCCCAGATCGCCGAAGCCCTCGCCGCCGACGGCATCACCCACGCCTTTCCCATCCAGGCACAGTGCCTCCCCTCCGCCATCAAGGGCAGCGACCTCATCGGTCAGGCCAAGACCGGTACCGGCAAGACACTGGGCTTCGGCATCCCGCTGCTCCAGCGCATGGTCGCGCCCGCCAACCCGGAGTACGCCGACCTTCCCGCGGCCGCTCAGGGCAAACCCCAGGCACTCGTCGTCTGCCCGACTCGCGAACTCGGACTCCAGGTGGCCACCGATATCGAGCGCGCGGGCCGAATCAAGGGCGTGCGTGTCCTCGCGGTCTACGGAGGCCGGGCCTACGAGCCGCAGATCGAAGCCCTGCAGAAGGGCATCGATGTCGTCGTCGGCACTCCCGGCCGCATCATCGACCTTGCAAACCGTCGCGACCTGGACCTGTCCCATGTTCGGGTGCTCGTGCTGGATGAGGCGGACGAGATGCTCGACATGGGCTTCCTGCCCGACGTCGAGCGCATCGTGGCGATGATCCCTGCGCAACGTCAGACCATGCTCTTCTCCGCGACCATGCCAGGTCAGATCGTGAACCTGGCCCGTCGCTACATGACCAACCCGCTGCACCTGCGCGCCGCCGACATGGGCGATGAGAATGCCACTGTCGATGCGATCGAGCAGCACGTGTGGCGGGTCCACCCGATGGACAAGGTCGAGCTTCTCGCACGCATCCTGCAGGCAGACGGCCGCCAGCTGGCGATGATCTTCACGCGCACGAAGCGCAAGGCACAGAAGGTGTGCGATGAACTGACCGAGCGGGGGTTCGCCGTTGGCACTGTGCACGGCGATCTCGGCCAAGGTGCGCGAGAGCAGGCACTGCGGGCCTTCCGCTCCGGCAAGATCGACGTCCTGGTCGCCACCGACGTTGCGGCACGGGGAATCGACGTGGACAACGTGACCCACGTCATCAACTACGAGTGCCCCGAGGACGAGAAGACCTACCTGCATCGCATCGGGCGCACGGGACGCGCAGGCAACTCCGGAACCGCCGTGACGTTCGTCGACTGGGAGGATGTCGCGCGGTGGCAGATGATCGATCGGGCCCTCAAGCTGCCCTTCAAGGATCCCATCGAGACGTACTCGACGAGTGATCACGTCTACACCGGTTTGAACATTCCCGCAGGCACCAAGGGCATGCTTCCCAAGTCCAGTCGCACTCGGGCCGGTCTGGCCGCCGAGACGGTGGAGGACATCGGAGAGACGGGCAAGAAGCGCAAGGAGTCCGGCGACCACGGCGACCGAAAGGGCAAGCGCGACGACGCACCCAAGCGCCGAAACGACGAGGCGCCCAAGCGCAAGAACGACGAGGCGCCCAAGGACAGGAACGACGACGCACCCAAGCGCAAGCGCCAGCGGCGGCGCACTCGTGGGGGCACGAGCCCCGCGGCCATCACGTCAGACGAGTGACATCCGCTGCATCACGTGCGTGACCAACTGACCTCCGCCAGCTCGCGTGCCAGCCGGCGGTAATCCTCCGCCCCTCGCGAGCTCGCGGACGTGGCCAGGATGCTGCGGCCCGCAGCGGGCGCCTCGGCGAAACGGATCGATCGGCCGATAGGCGAGAAGACGGTGACCCCGTATCGCGGGCCCAGGTCGCCGAGCACCGCCTGAGCGTGCACCGTGCGACCGTCGTACAGGGTGGGCAGGATCCCGGCGATCCGCAGGTGTGGATTGGTCAGGCGCTGCACGTCTGCGATCGTCTCCATCAGCTGGCCCACGCCACGATGCGACAGCGTCTCGCACTGCAAGGGGATGAGCACCGCATCAGCAGCCGTGAGTGCATTGATCGTGATGATGCCCAAGGACGGTGAACAATCGAGCAGAATCCAGTCGTAGGACTCACGCACCGGCGAGAGAGCCTCTCGCAGGACGTACTCGCGGCCCCGGCGAGCGGCAAGCGCACGATCCGCACCCGCAAGATCGATGGCAGCCGGGAGCAGGTCCACTCCGTCGGAGGTTGGCACGATCAACTCGCCGGCGGGCGTGTCGGACCCGAGCAGGGCTGCCGACGCCGTGCGCTCGAGATCCTCCGGATCGAGACCGAGGGAGAAGGTCGCGCAGGCCTGGGCGTCCAGATCGACGACCAGCACCCGGTCACCGATCTCGGCCAGTGCGGCAGCGAGGTTCACCACCGTGGTGGTCTTGGCCACGCCGCCCTTCTGGTTGGCGACGGCCACGATCGAGGACATCACTCGACGATAGGGCCAATGAGGTTTGGAACCCAGCCAGGGGGGTACGACACTGGCGTGGTGGAGGACAAGACGGCTGGGTGGGACCTGCCCCGTGACATCACCGCCGGCGCTGCGGCGCGCCGCCACGTGGCGGACTTCCTGTCCCCCAGCGACCCTGCCACCCTCCGGGAGTCCTGCGAGCTCGTGGCGAGCGAGCTGGCCGTCAACGCCGTGCGCCACGGTCACCCGCCAGCGAGGATGTCGCTTCGCCGCGAGGGACATGGCATCCGCATTGAGGTGACCAGCGGGCTCGGGACCGCGCGACCCGAGTTCGGCGCGCTGGAGGCCCTGGACCCGGAGTCCCCCAACGGGCGCGGGCTCGCCATCGCCGCGCGCCTCGCCGACGACATCGGCTGGACCGAGATCGACGGTCGGATCACCGTGTGGGCGGACATCAGCGGCTGAACGGCGCACACACCGGCATCACCCTTGTCAACCGGGGATGAGCCCCCAGCCGCGCAAGGCATCCAGCAGACCCGGACTGGTGTCGACGTCCTCGAGTGCATCGACGGTGAACCAGTCGACATCGAGGGCATCGTCGCCGGCAGTAGGCGAGTCGGATCCGATGACGCGAACGAGGTAGTCCTGGATCACGTAGACGCTGTCATCCGGAGCGTCCCGACGCACCTCGCCCACGTGCCGCTCGAGCTGCCCTTCCAGGCCAGTCTCCTCAGCGAACTCTCGCAGGACCGCCGCGACGGAATCCTCCCCCGGCTCGACACGCCCACCTGGCAAGGACCACTGACCCTGCGCCGGTGGATTGCGGCGCCGGATCAGCAGGATGCGCCCGTCCTCGTCGAACGCGACTGCACCGACGCACGGCACCTCGCGGCGCTGGCCCTCAAGCGGCGACATCGAAGGGCTCGTCATCCGCGGAGCTTGTACTCCTCGAGCAGGCGGCGGGCGATGATCATGCGCTGGATGTCAGCGGTGCCCTCTCCGATCAGGAGCATCGGAGCCTCACGGTAGAGCCGCTCGATCTCGTACTCCTTGGAGTAGCCGTAGCCGCCGTGAATGCGGAAGGAGTCCTCGACAACCTCCTTGCAGTATTCGCTCGCAAGGTACTTGGCCATGCCGGCCTCCATGTCATTGCGCTCACCGGAGTCCTTCTTGCGCGCAGCCATCACCATCATCTGGTGCGCAGCCTCGACCTTGACCGCCATGTCGGCGAGTCGGAACGACACCGCCTGGTGCTCGGCGATGGCCTTGCCGAACGTGACGCGCTGCTGGGCGTAGTCGACTCCAAGCTCGAAGGCGCGGATGGCCAGACCGCAGGCGCGGGCCGCGACGTTGACGCGACCCACCTCGACACCGTCCATCATCTGGTAGAAGCCCTTGCCCGGCTCACCGCCGAGGATGTCGCCCGCCGAGAGTCTCAGGCCGTCCATCACCAGCTCGGTGGTGTCAACGCCCTTGTAGCCCATCTTCTCGATCTTGCCCGGAATGGTCAGGCCTGGCCGCACCTCGCCGAAGCCTGACGGCTTCTCGATGAGGAAGGTTGTCATCTTCTTGTACACGCTCACGCCCTCGGCAGCCTCGCCCGGCGTGAGCACGAGCACCGCCACCAGCGTCGACGACCCGCCGTTGGTGAGCCACATCTTCTGACCGTTGAGGACGAACTCGTCGCCGTCGCGGACCGCCTTGGAGGTGATGGCCGACACATCGGATCCGCAGCCCGGCTCGCTCATGCTGAAGGCACCGCGAACCTCGCCCGTGGCCATGCGCGGCAGGTAGTACTGCTTCTGCTCCTCGGTGCCGTGCTGCTCAAGCATGTAGGACACGATGAAGTGCGTGTTGATGACTCCGCTGACGGGCATCCAGCCGCGTGAGATCTCCTCGACCACGAGGGAGTAGGTGAGGAGAGACTCGCCCAGCCCGCCGTACTCCTCAGGGATCATCAGCCCGAATACGCCCATCTCCTTGAGCCCGTCGACGATCTTCTGCGGGTACTCATCCGCATGCTCAAGCTCGTTCGCGACCGGGATGATCTCGTTGTCGACGAACTCCCGCACCGCCTCCAGAATCGCCTGCTGCTCCTCCGTCAGGCCTTCGGTCTGCGCCAGTCGTCCCATCTCATGCCTCCGGCTTCTCGAACGTCTTGGTACGGGTCATGCCGGCGGCGCGCCCCTTGGATGCGACGACGAGCGCCATCTTGCGCGAGGCCTCGTCGATCATCTCGTCACCGAGCATCACCGCGCCCTTGGCCCCGCCCACAGCCGAGGTGTAGTAGTCGTAGGCATCCAGGATCAGCTCGGCATGGTCGTAGTCCTCCTGCCGCGGGGAGAACACCTCGTTCGCCGCCGCGACCTGGTCCGGATGCAGCACCCACTTGCCGTCGAAGCCCAGCGCCGCCGACCGGCCCGCCACCCGCCGATACCCGTCCAGATCCTTGATCGCCAGGTACGGCCCGTCGATCGCCTGCTTGTCGTACGCCCGGGCCGCCATCAGGATCCGCATCAGGATGTAGTGGTACGCATCCCCGGTGTCATAGCCCGGCGGCTGCTCCCCCACCACCAGCGACTTCATGTTGATGCTGGCCATGAAATCCGCGGGCCCGAAGATGATCGTCTCCACTCGCGGGCTTGCCTGAGCGATCGCGTCCACGTTGATCAGCCCCAGTGCATTCTCGATCTGCGCCTCGATCCCGATCCG
>JBIIJX010000031.1:0-15919 GCA_044233495.1 Candidatus Nanopelagicales bacterium | reverse complement strand
CTGCCACCCGGCGGGTTCATCGTGTTCCATCGAGAGCAGTCACCTGACGGCACCCTGCGCGTCGTCGAGGTCGAGCGTCACGAGCTCCGACCCTCCTGACCCTGGCCGAGCGTTCGGCCCGGAGCGGGACACCAGTCTTCACTCGTCGCGGCTGCCCACGCCCTTGTGCACCCGGAACAGGTTCGTCGGGTCGTACCGTCGCTTGATGCGCAGCAGCCGGGGGTAGTTCCGGCCCCAGAACTGACGCCGCCAGTCGACCTCGAAGTAGTTGCCCTCGTTCGAGTAGGAGCCGCCTTCCTCCGTCACCCTCCGAAGGATCGCCGAGGCGGACATCACCCCGTCGAACTGCGCCCGCGACTCCGCCGTGATCGGCTCGTGCCCCGCTACGCCCGGATAGCGACCCTGCTTCCAGGCTCCGATGGTGATGAATGCGACGTTGTCGAACACGGCCGGGTTGATGGATGTGGTGAGGTCCCGCCTCCGGGCCTCGGGGTGCTCGCCGTAGAGCGCCTTGTTGGTCTGCCACAGGATCAGGCTCGTGCGGGACGCATCGAAGAGCGCCTGCGCCAGAACGGCCGCATTGGCGCCCTGCGTCATGCTGAAGGGCACCCCCCGGCCGTCGTAGGCGCCCCAGTAGGCGCCGACCTCGGAGGCATTGCCCTTCCACCAGAAGTAGCCCTTGGGAGCGCCGGGCCGCTGATCGAAGATGGCCTCGCGCTCCGTGGGCCGCCACCGCTGGGAGAAGGGCTCCGAGGCGAAGCTCACGTTGACGTCGAAGTCCTCAGGCCTGGCCCGCAGGGGTGCCAGGAAGGGCTCCCATGCCTGAGCGGCCGCCTCCTGGGAGATGTCGAGGTAGGTGGTGCCCACCTGCATGACGTTGAGACCGGTGTCGAATGTCGACGCGGTGCCGTAGTCGGGGTTCAGGATGACTCCCTCTCCCCACACGGGAGTACTGAGAGTCTCACCGCAGAACTCGACGTAGCGCTGGATCAGTTCGCGGAAGGCCTCGTCGGATCGAGCAGTGATCGGACCGGAGATCCAGCCGGAGATCGACGGCTCGGGGTGGGCCAGCAGCGTCATCGAGGTGACCACTCCGAATGTCCCACCGCCTCCACCACGGAGGGCCCAGAACAGGTCCTCGTGCTGGTGCTCGTTGACCGTGAGCACCGACCCGTCGGCGAGGACCACCGTCAGCTCGATGACACCCGCGGCGCCTGATCCGTAGCGCTTGCTGAACGAGCCAAAGCCACCACCGAGAGCGAACCCCCCGCACGCACCGACACTCGTGCATCCGCCGCCTTGGATGTACAGGCCCTTGGCGGACGCCGCCTTGTAGGCCTCGAGCCAACGGTTTCCCGCCGTGGTCGTGACGGCGGGGACCGCCTTCGTCCCTGCCGGTGCCCCCCGCGGAACGAACGCCTCGTGGACCGTGATCCCGCGCATGTGGTGAGTCCACAGCAGCAGCGATTCGCGCGGGCCGGAGGAGCGTCCGTAGTAGTCGTGACCGGTTCCCTTGACCACGAGCCGGACATCGTGCTCGCGTGCGAAGTTGACGCCGGTGATGATGTCAGCGATCGACCGTGCAGCGATGCCGTACGCGCTCGGGGTCGAGGTCCAAGCCCGGTACATGCCGGTCGACTGCGTGGCGCCCGCCTGCTCCTCAAGGAACCAGGGGTTCAGCATGCGGGCCGGAATGGGCCCCGGGCCCATCCCCGCCCAGGGTTGCTTGGGACGGATGAGCCTGCTGCCCAGGACCGCTCGCAGCTCAGTCCACGCCTGCGGCTGAGGCCAGGACGAAGCCACTCCCGCAGCCCGGGCTGCCCCGGGCAGGATCAGGCCGGCCGACAGACCGCCGAGCAGACCGAGGAAGGCTCGGCGCCCGAGATTGCGCGATGCACTCATGTTCCCTCCGAGGGTGTCAGAGCTGGGCGATGACCCCCTTGCCCAGACACACGACGCCACCCTCGCTCACCGTGTACAGCTCGCGGTCGCGGTCGAGGTCGACGCCGATCTGGGCACCATCGGGGATCTCAACGTTCTTGTCGAGGATGGCACGACGCACGACGGCATTGCGACCGATACGCACACCCGGCATGACGACACTGCCCTCGACGTAGGCTCCGGCATCCACCGCCACGCCGGAGGAGAGCACGGACGTGCGCACGTGCGCACCCGAGACGATCGGTCCCGCTCCGACCATGGACTCGTGCGCGTTGCCGCCCTCGACGAACTTGGCCGGCGGCATCGGCGGGAGGTTCGACAGGATCGGCCACCTGCGGTTGTAGAGGTTGAAGATGGGATGGACGGACACGAGGTCCATGTGCGCATCGTGATAGCTGTCGAGGGTTCCGACATCGCGCCAGTAGCCCTGGTCTCGATCTGTCGAACCCGGTACGACGTTGGTCGCGAAGTCGTACACCTGCGCGAGCCCCTGCTCCGTGAGCATGGGAAGGATGTTGCCGCCCATGTCGTGCACGGAGGATGCGTCAGCGGCATCCGCACGCAGTGCATCCAGGAGCACGCTCGTGGTGAAGACGTAGTTGCCCATCGAAACGTAGGACTGTGTCGGGTCACCCGGGATCGTCGGCGGATCGCTGGGCTTCTCCAGGAACTGCGAGATGCGGTGGCCGTCCTCCTCGGTCTGGATGACGCCGAACTGGTTCGCGATCGATGCGGACATGCGGATCCCGGCGACGGTCACGCCTGCACCTCCCTCGATGTGCGCCCGGATCATCTGCATGGGGTCCATGCGGTAGACGTGATCGGCGCCGAAGACGACGACGTACTCGGGCTGCTCGTCGTAGACGAGGTTGAGGCTCTGGAAGATGGCATCGGCGGAGCCCGTGTACCAGCGCGGGCCCAGTCGCTGCTGGGCAGGCACGGGCGTCACGTAGTCGCCGAGCAGGGTGGGCATGCGCCAGGTCTGGGTGATGTGGCGGTCGAGGCTGTGCGACTTGTACTGCGTGAGCACGCACACGCGCCGCAGTCCGGCGTTGATGAGATTGGACAGGACGAAGTCGACCAGCCGGTACGACCCGCCGAACGGCACCGCCGGCTTGGCCCGGTCGGCCGTCAGCGGCATGAGCCGCTTGCCTTCGCCCCCGGCGAGGACCATGGCCAGCACGTGCGGGTCGGTGCTCACACGCGTCACACTAGTCCCGGCTCGGGTCTCGTGTACGCCCATGACGCCAACACCCCTAGGGTGCATCCGTGCGCGTTGGAATGCTGACCCGGGAGTGGCCGCCGGAGGTCTATGGCGGTGCAGGAGTCCACGTCGAGCATCTCGTTGCCGAACTGCGCGACTCCATCACGGTCGACGTCCACTGCTTCGGGGCCCCCCGCGCCGATGCCCAGGCGCATGCCGTCCCGGACTTCCTGCGCAGCGCCAATCCCGCACTGCAGACCCTCGGTGTCGACCTGGAATTCGTCGTCGCCACGGAGGGAGTCGATCTCCTGCACTCTCATACCTGGTACGCGAACCTCGGAGGCCACATCGGAGGACTCCTCTACGGAGTGCCGCACGTCATCACAGCGCACTCCCTCGAGCCCCTGCGCCCGTGGAAGCAGGAGCAACTGGGCGGCGGCTACCGGGTGTCGTCGTGGGTGGAGCGCACGGCCTACGAGGCGGCATCCCGGATCATCGCCGTGAGCCACGGCATGCGCGCCGACGTGCTCGAGGCCTACCCCGACGTCGATCCCGGGAAGGTCGTCGTCGTCCACAACGGCATCGACACCGATGCCTACCGTCCCACGGAGGACGACGAGCCCGTACGTCAGCTCGGGATCTCCCGCCCATACGTGCTCTTCGTCGGCCGGATCACCCGCCAGAAGGGGATCGTCCACCTGATCAACGCCGCCCACCGTTTCGACGACGGCGTGCAGCTCGTCCTCTGCGCATCGTCGCCCGACACTCCGGAGATCGGTCGCGAGACGGCTGCGGCGGTGGACAGCCTGCTCCGCGCCCGGGGCGAGGACTCGGTCATCTGGATCCAGCAGCAGGTCGAGCGCCCCCAGCTGATCTCCCTGTTCTCCCACGCCCTCGCCTTCGTGTGTCCGTCCGTGTACGAGCCTCTGGGCATCGTCAACCTCGAGGCGATGGCATGCGAGACGGCCGTCGTCGCATCGGCCGTCGGCGGCATCCCCGAGGTGGTCGTCGACGGAGTTACCGGACTCCTCGTTCCGTACAGCCCGCAGGACTCGGCATCCTTCGAGCACGGACTCGCCGCAGCCGTGAACGCCCTTGCCGCGGACCCTGAGCGGGCGCGGGAGATGGGCATCGCCGGCCGCCAGCGCGCCGTCGCCGACTTCAGCTGGGACGCCATCGCGCAGCAGACGATCGAGGTCTACGAGGACGCGATGCGGGCATGAGCGACATCGCGGAGGCGATTCCGGGAATCGCACCCTCTCGCAACTCACGGCCGATCATCGGCTACTCGCTCTACATCCTTGCGGCGACTCTCTTCGCCCTGAACGCAACGATCTCGAAGTCGATCCTCCTCACCGGGATCGAGCCCAGTCGGCTGTCCCAGCTCCGGGTCACCGGGGCCTTCCTGATCCTGCTCATCGTGGTCGCCCTCACGCGCCCCCGGGCACTTCGTATCCAGCGTGCGGAATTCGTCCCCCTGCTCGCCTACGGGATCCTCGGCATCGCCATGACGCAGTACCTGTACTTCGTCGCCATCGAGCTGCTCCCCGTGGGGATAGCGCTGCTGATCGAGTTCACCTCGCCGATCATGGTGGCGCTGTGGTTCCACTTCGTGCTCAAGCACCGCACTCCCCGGATTGTGTGGCTGGGGCTCGCCGTCGCCCTCATCGGCCTGGCGATGGTTGCCCAGGTGTGGCAGGGGTTCACCCTCAACGCGCTCGGGGTGATCTCCGCATTCGGTGCCGGTGCCGCCCTCGCGCTGTACTTCCTCGTGGGCGACTCCATGGTGCAGAGGCCGGAGCCGCGCGATGCCGTGTCGATGACCATGTGGGGCTTCGGTGCAGCAGCCCTGTTCTGGGTGATCGTGCAGCCATGGTGGTCGTTCCCGTGGAGCGCACTCACCGGCGGGGGCTACCCGCTGGGTGAAGACGGCACGGGGGTCCCCATCTGGCTGCTCGCCACCTACATGGTCGTCCTCGGCACCGTCGTCCCGTTCTGGCTGATCGTCGCGTCGCTGCATCACATCCGCGCGGCGAATGCGGCGGTCATCGGCATGACGGAGCCGCTGGTCGCGACGTTCATCGCGTGGGTCGCCCTGGGAGAGGTGCTGGCACCCGTGCAGGTCGCAGGCGCCGTCGTGGTGCTGGTCGGTGTCTACCTCGCGGAGCGCTACCGCACCTGACGGCGTCCGACGCTCAGGCCCGCAGCACGAAGGGGTCGCCCACGGGCTCGTCGCTGGACTCGATCCAGACGCCCTTGGGCTGCGTGAACTCCGCGAACCCGTCCATCCCGTTCTCGCGGCCGTAGCCCGACAGCCTGTTGCCGCCGAACGGGGTCGCGAACTGCAGTGCCCGGTACATGTTGATCCAGACGGTGCCGGTGTCCAGGCGCCCCGCCACGCGATGGGCCCGACCGAGGTCGCGGGTCCAGACGCCAGCGGCGAGCGCGAAGGGCGAGTCGTTCGCGATGGCGACGGCCTCGTCCTCGTCGCTCACCCGGATCACCGACAGCACCGGCCCGAAGAGCTCGTTCTGCGCCACCGACATGTCGTTGGTGACCCGGTCAAGCACCGTGGGCGCGTAGAACCAGCCCTGGTCAGGGCGATCGGCATCGTCACCGCCCACGATGAGGTCGGCACCCTCGGCCAGCGCCTCGCGCACGCGCGACCCCACTCCGTCGAGGATCTTCTGCTGGGACATCGGCCCCATCTCGGTGGCCTCGGAGGTGGGATCGCCCAGCACGATCGTGCGCGCACGGGCGGCGACCTTCTCGACGAGTTCGTCGGCTATGCGCTCCTGCACCAGCAGCCGCGAGCCCGCGACGCAGGTCTGTCCGGCCGCGGCGAAGATGCCCGCGATCACCCCGTTGACGACATCGTCGACGCGGACGTCGTCGAAGAAGATGTTCGCGCTCTTGCCGCCGAGTTCGAGCACGAGGGGCTTGAGGCCCTCGGCTGCCCGCGCCGCGACGCGGCGGGCGCTCTCCGGGCCGCCGGTGAACCAGATCTTGCGCACCAGCGGGTGCGCGACGATGGCGTCGCCCGCCTCGTGGCCGAAGCCCGCGACGATGTTGAGGCAGCCGTCCGGGAGTCCGGCCTCCTTCGCGAGCTCAGCCATGCGCAGCAGCGAGAGAGAGTTCACCTCCGGCGGCTTGACCACGACGGTGTTGCCCGCCGCGAGCGCGGGTGCAAGCCCCATGCCCCCCAGCAGCATGGGCGAGTTGAATGCGGGGATCACGCCCACGACGCCGAAGGGGATGCGCTGCGTGTACACCGTCAGGCTGGCACGGTCCTGCGGGATCGAGCGGCCCTCGATCTGGTACGCCAGCGAGGCGTAGTAGTGGTACCAGGCGCGCAGGGAGGTCATCTGGCCGCGAACCTCGCGCACCACCTTGCCGGCGTCGCGCGCCTCGAGGGCAGCGAGCTCGTCGGCATGGGCGGCGATGAGGTCGCCCATGCGCCAGATGATGTCGGCCCTGGTGGTCGGGCCGACATTGCGCCAGCTGGCGAAGGCGCGCTGGGCCGACTGCACCGCGAGCTCCACGTCGACGGCATCACCACGTGCGATCTCCGCCCAGGGCAGGGCCGTCATCGGATCCAGGGTCGGCAGGTACGCACCCGAGGCCGGCTCCACCCGGCGTCCGTCGATCCAGTGGGCGTATCGGTCACGGTCGGCCATCGGTGTTCCTCATCTGCTCATCTGCTCGTCTGGTCGGTGTCGAAGAAGTCGAGGCGCTCGAGCACCTCGATCGCATGCCGTGCACTTGCCGTGATGTGCTGCTCCATCGCGCGCTGCGCCGCGAGCGTGTCGCGTCTGCGGAACGCGTCGAGAATGTCACGGTGCTGACGGTTCGCCTCCTCCAGCCATTCGGCCGGGAAGTCGGTGTACGGCATCGGCAGCGACCGGGACAGCAGGGCCAGCACGCTCGTCATGCGGGGACTGTCGGCAGCGAGGTTGATCCTGCGATGGAACTCATGGTTGAGGGACTGCTGCTCGCGGAGGTCGGCAGCCTTCGACATCCGCTCGTGGAGTTCGACGAGCTCGGCCAGGCCTTCGTCGTCGAGTCGGGCCACCGCGCGTGCCGCGGCCAGACCGGCCACCTGGCCGAAGATCTGATAGTGATCGGCGATGTCGTCGCGGTCGACGCGGGCGACGTAGGAGCCCTTGCGCGGGATGGTGTGGACCAGGCCCTCACGATCGAGGGAGATGAGCGCCTCGCGCACCGGGAGCCGGCTCACACCGAGCTGGTCCGCGATCGCGTCCTGGTCGATGCGCTGACCGGATCTGAGGTGACCGGACAGGATGGAGGAGCGGATGTGTGCCGCCACCTCGTCGGCGAGGTTGGTGCGGCGCCGCTGCCGGATCTCGGCGGGGTCGGCGGTCACGACAGCTCGATCCAGGTGGTCTTGAGGTCAGTGAACTTGTCCATGGCGTGGAGGGACTTGTCACTCCCGAAGCCGGATCGCTTCACCCCGCCGAACGGGACGGTGAGGTCTCCCTCCTCGTAGCAGTTCACCCACACGGTCCCCATCTTCAGGCCCTTGGACACACGCCGTGCGCGGCTGAGGTCATTGGTCCACACGGCCGAGGCGAGGCCGTAGTCCGTCGCGTTCCCGATGCGGACGGCCTCGTCGTCCGACGTGAACGTGAGCACGGAGAGCACCGGTCCGAAGACCTCGCGCTGGGCGAGCAGGGAGTCCGGACGGAGTCCGTCGACGACCGTGGGCGGGTAGTACGAGCCACCCGTCTCGACGAGCACAGGCTCACCGCCGATCAGCAGGCGACCACCCTCGCGAATTCCATCGCTCACCAGCCCGTGGATGGACTGCAACTGGCTGGCGCTCGCGATGGCGCCGATGGGGGCGGCGGGATCGAACGGATCCGCAGGCTGCAGCCCGGCCATGGCATCCAGGACCTTGCCGAGCACCTCCTCCTTCACCGACTCGTGGACAACGAGTCGGGATCCGGCGGAGCACATCTGGCCCGCGTTGTAGGTGACGGCCCATGCAGAGGCTGCGGCAGCTGCGTCGAGGTCGGCATCGGGGAACACGATGTTCGCGCCCTTGCCGCCCAGCTCGAGGTAGGGACGCTTCATGTTCGACTGCGCCGCCGCCGTCATGATCGCGCGTCCTGTCGCCGTGGAGCCCGTGAACGTGATGATGTCGACATCCCCATGGCCGGCGAGCGCAGCGCCTGCCGTGTGGCCGAAGCCGTTGACGACGTTGAGCACCCCGTCAGGCAGCCCGGCCTCGAGGCCCAACTGCGCTACGTAGAGCGCGGTGAGCGGCGACACCTCCGACGGCTTGAGCACCATCGAGCACCCGACGGCGAGCGCGGGCGCGATCTTCCACGACTCCAGCGTGAGGGGAAAGTTCCAGGGCGTGATGGCTCCGACGACACCGGCGGGCTCCCGCTCGATCATCGCCCAGGAGGTGTCGCCGACCTTCGGCATCTCGTCGAGGACCTTGTCGATCGCCTCCCCGAACCAGCGCAGCGTGCGGTGGCACGCGCGGACGTCGATTGCCCGGGCCTCGCGCGCGGGCTTGCCCATCTCGATCGTGGTGAGCACGGCGAGCGCATCGGCGTGCTCGTTGACCAGGTGCGCCCAGCGCACCAGGACATCCTTGCGGTCCATCGGAGACATCCCGGCCCAGCGGCGGTCCTCGAAGGAGGCACGGGCAGCGGCCACGGCTCGGTCCACCGAAGCGGCGTCGCCGAACGCCACGTCGGCGACCACGCGACCGTCCGTCGGGCTGACGACCTCGTGCCGGGAGCTGCCCGCGTCCCAGCGGCCGTCGATCAGCAGGTCGGTGGGGTACTGGACCGTGGACGCCAGGGTGCGCCAGTCGGGACTGGTGATGGTCATGGCACTCTCCTGCGGATTGATTTGATAAATGATACAAATGGCCCGTGGACCTGATCCAGAGTTCGGAGCACGACGCCCTCCGCGCCGGTGTGCGCGAGGTGGTCGAGCGCTTCGACGGCGCCTACTGGCGCGCTCTCGAGCCCGACCGGTACCCGGAGGAGTTCGTGGCCGCCCTGACCGATGCCGGCTTCCTCGGGGCCCTCGTGCCCGAGGAGTACGGAGGCGGCGGTGCCACCGTCACCGAGGCGTCCGTGATCCTGGAGGAGATCTCCGCCTCCGGCGGCAACCCGAGTGCCTGTCACGCGCAGATGTACATCATGGGCACCCTCCTGCGTCACGGCAGCGATGAGCAGAAGCGTCGGTACCTGCCCTCGATCGCCGACGGGAGCCTTAGGCTCCAGGCCTTCGGCGTCACGGAGCCCGGTGCGGGCTCGGAGACCAGCCGCATCCGCACGCGCGCCGAGCGCGTCGCGGAAGGCTGGCGGATCAACGGCCAGAAGATCTGGACCTCCCGCGCCCTGTACTCCGACCTCATGATCCTGCTCGCCAGAACGACCCCATACGAGGACGTCGAGAAGAAGACCGACGGCTTGTCGGTGTTCATCTTCGACATGCGCGACCTCGACGGCCTGACCATCAAGCCGATCGCGACGATGATGAATCACAACACCACGGAGGTCTTCTTCGACGACGTGGTCATTCCGGCCGACGCCCTGATCGGGGAGGAGGGTCGCGGGTTCCGCTACATCCTGGACGGCATGAACGCCGAGCGCATTCTGATCGCGTCGGAGTGCATCGGCGACGGGCGCTTCGTGCTCGAGAGAGCAGTCGCGTACACCAACGAGCGCGAGGTCTTCGGCCGCCCGATCGGGGCGAACCAGGGTGTCCAGTTCCCCCTCGCCCGCGCCTATGCGCAACTGTGCGCGGCGAACCTGGTGCGCTTCGAGGCTGCCCGGAAGTTCGACGCCGGCGAGGCCTGCGCCAGCGAGGCGAACATGGCCAAGTTGCTGGCGTCGGAGGCGTCGTGGGCCGCAGCGAACGCGGCTCTTGATGCGCACGGCGGCTTCGGCTTCGCCGTCGAATACGACATCGAGCGCAAGTTCCGCGAGACCCGGCTCTACCAGGTTGCCCCCATCAACAACAACCTCGTCCTGGCCTACCTCGGTCAGCATGTCCTCGGCCTGCCCAGGTCCTACTGATCTGCCGCACGCGAGCGCAGGCTCTCCAGCACAGCGGGATCGTGCTCACCGAGAGCCGGCACCGGGCCCTCCGCAGGCACCCAACCTGAGATGTCGAACGGCGACCTCAGCACCTCGACCGGCCCACTGGGCGTGCTGACGTCGGTGAAGCGCGCACGAGACCGCAGCTGCTCATGCGACCACACCCCAGCCAGGTCGTTGACCCGCGCATGGGCGATGCGACCTTGGCGCAGTCCATCGCGCGCCTCGTCGGCGGTCAACGAGCCCAATCGGCGACGGACCAGCTCCTCGAGTTCCACGACGTTCGCGATGCGCTGGGCGTTGGTCGCGAACCGGGGGTCCACGCCCAGATTCGGGTCACCCATCAGGTGCTCCGCCATGCTGCACCACTCACCGTCGCTCTGGACGGCGATGAGGACGACGGAGCCATCGGCGAGGGTGAAGGTCCCGTACGGCGCAATCGCGTGATGTCGTCGGCCTGCGCGCTCGGGCTGCAAACCGGTGTAGACGGCGTTGTAGAGCGGTGCCGACATCCACTCCGCGAGCGAGTCGAGCATCGACACATGGATGGCAGCCCCCTCACCAGTGCGCTCGCGTCGGACCAGGGCGGCGAGGATGGACGTGAGGGCGTACATGCCAGCACAGATGTCCGCGACCGAGAAGCCGACCTTGCTCATCTCACCGGTTCCCGTGACCGAGAACACCCCCGCTTCGGCCTGGATCGCAAGGTCGTACGCCTTGTCGTCGGTGCGGGGCCCGCCGAGCCCGTAGCCCGATATCTCGGCGGCGATGAGCGACGGGTGGCGGGCGTGCAGGGTCTCCGCATCGACTCCGAGCGCCGTTGCGGCCCGCGGCGAGAGGTTGTGGATGAAGACATCGGCGCCGCCGATGAGGCTGGCCAACAGGTCACCGCCGGCCTTGACGTCGAGGGACACTGACTGCTTTCCCTTGTTGGCCCAGACGAAGAAGGCCGACTCTCCGTGCATCACCGCGTCGTAGTGGCGTGCGAAGTCCCCCTCCGGGCGCTCCACCTTCAGCACTGTGGCGCCGAGATCGGCAAGCTGCCGCGTGGCAAAGGGAGCGGAGATGGCCTGCTCGAGTGCCACGACGACGATGCCCTCAAGCGGTGCCGTCATGACTCGAGTCCGGCGACCTCGTGGACGAACCAGTCGACCAGTGCCTCGCAGTTGCGCCGGAGGGTGGCTTCGTGGACCTCCAGGTCCGAAAGCAGCTGGCCCGCCGACGTGGACTGGGGGATGTGGTCAGGGCCAATGCGGACCCAATCGCCCACGACGCCGATGTTGGCCTCGGGGTGGAACTGGATACCGACCGCGCGGCCCCGACGGAAGACCTGGACAGCCTTGCCGTTGTGGGCGAGCACCTCGACGTCATCGGGAACGACGACGCGGTCCTCGTGCCAGGTGAACCAGGGGCCGGGAGGCACGGGCAGGGCCGGATCATCGTCGAAGGTCACGATCCCTATCTCCTGCTCGGAATCCGGCGCCCGCTCGACGTGACCGCCGAGGGACTCGGCAAGCAGCTGACCGCCGAAGCAGACTCCGAGGTAGGGGATGTCGTGGTGGACCATGGTGCGGATGAGTCCGAGCTCAGACTCGATCCAGGAACGCGCCTTCGGGTCGTAGACATTGGAGAAGGAGCCGAACGCGACGACGGCGTCGTAGTCGCTCGGATCGGGGAACGCGACATCCGGGTCTTCCGGATCGCCGAGGACGACGTGCGAGTCGACTCGGTATCCACGATCCCGCAGCATCTCGCCGATCATGGCGGGTGCCGCTTCGGGCTCATGGCTGATCAGCAGGAAGCGGGGCGCAGCATTCTCGGTCACCGTCACATCACCGCACGGTAGCGGGACAGCTCCCACTCGCTCACATCGTCACCCTGATCAGCATTCGCCGCGAACTCATCCGCCTCCCGACGCTGCATGATGAGGAAGTTCTCGACGAAGACGTCGCCGTAGACGGATCGCGTGAAGGGGGTATCGAAGTTTGCGATCGCTCCGCGGATGTCGACCGGGAGCCTCTCCCAGCGCTCATCAGCATGCGGATCGCCCTCGACCTGCGGCATCAGCTCATGGTCGTGCTGGAGTCCGTCGAGTCCCGCCGCGATGCATCCGGCGAGGACGAGGTAGGGGTTGGCGTCAGCAGCGGCCCATCGGGCCTCGAGGCGGGTGCCCTGTCCAGCACCGACGATGGACCGCACGCCCACGAGTCGATGGTCCAGTCCCCAGGTGACCTGCGTCGGGGAGAACGAGTAGTCCTGCACCCGCTTGTAGCCGCTGATGGTCGGCGTCATGACCAGTTGCAGCTCCTTGTGGTGGGCCAGCAGGCCGGTCAGGTAGCGACGCATGATGCTGTTGCCGAGGACGGAGTCCTCATCCCGGTCGGCGAAGGCGTTGCGGCCATCCTTGGTGAGGGACTGATGCACATGCATGCCGTTCCCAGCCTCGAGCAGGAACGGCTTGGCCATGAAGGTGACGTTCAGCCCATGGCGCTTGGCGACGAGCCGGACGATGTACTTGAAGTAGACCGTGTGGTCGGCCATCTCCATGAGCGGGCCGTAGCGAAGGTTGATCTCGGTCTGCCCTGGCCCGTATTCGACGTTCGTGGCCTCGACCTCGATGCCGGTCTTCCGCAGGGACTCGCGGATGTCGAGCATGAAGGGCTCCATCTCCCAGCCGCGATAGATCGAGTAGCAGTTGATGTCGTCGTAGATCGGCTTCCAGTCCGGCGTGAAGAAGTGGCACTCAAGCTCAGTGGCGGCATCGACGCCGTAGCCCATCGCCTCAGCACGGGCGAGCTGGCGCTTGAGCATGTGCCTGGCATCCATCGCGACGGGCTCGTGAGTGGCGTTGTCGTAGGTGTCGCACATCACGATGCCGACACCCTCCGTCCAGCCGGCCACGCGGAAGCTCTCGAGATCCGGGACGACGTGCATGTCCGGGAAGCCGTCCTCCTCGTCCACCCAGGGAGTCGCGAAGATGAAACATGTGGGGTCCCAGGTGTAGACGACGTTCGCGATGTGGAAGCCGCCTCCTCGCAGGAACTGGCGCACCGGGATGCGCTTGCCGCGCGGCATGCCCCAGGTGTCGACGATGACGCACTCGACCGTGTGGATGGCGTGCTCCTCGCACAGGGCAGCCACCCGCGCGTGCTCGGCCGGATCCCACTGCATGGAACCTCCCCGATGACGAGATTTCGGATACTTGATAAATGTAGTCTGGCGCATGGCTTCCGTCCCGGTTTCCGTCGAAAGGCCCCTCATGCGTGCCGTCCCGCTCACCGCCCCCGGCGCTCCGCTCACGGTGAGCGAGGTGCCCGAGCCCGTGGCCCCGAACGGCGGGGCGGTCATCGACGTCCTCGCCTGCGGGATCTGCCACTCGGACCTGCACGCGGCTGCAGGGGACTACCCGACGGTCCTGCCCGTGATCCTCGGACACGAGGTCGCTGGGCGACACCCGGAGCTGGGACCGGTACTCGTGTACGCCTGCTGGGGCTGTCGGCAGCCGGACTGCTGGGCGTGCTCCTCCGGCCAGGAGATGATCTGCCCGAACGCCACGGAGGCCGGCCTCTTCCGCGATGGCGGCTACGCCGAGCGGATGGCCGTCCCCGACATCGGCTACCTCGTTCCCTTGGGCGACCTCGCGCCGGAGCAGGCCGCTCCCCTTGCCTGCGGAGGCCTGACGGCCTACCGCGCGGTCGATCACACTCTGGACACCCTCGCCGCGGCGACTCACCCGCGCGCCCTGGTGATCGGGGCTGGCGGACTGGGCCAGTTCGGCCTGCAGTGGCTCAAGCTCCGCTCCGACGCCGAGGTGACCGTCGTCGATGCATCGGAGCAGAAGCGGGCCCTGGCCCTGCAACTCGGTGCCGATCGGGTCGCAGCTCCCGGCGAGGTCGAGGGCACCTTCACGTCCGTCATCGACTTCGTCGGCGCCGAGGCGACCCTCACCACAGCCCGCGACCACGTGGCCCGCCAGGGACTGGTCGTCGTCGTCGGCCTGTACGGAGGCACGATTCCCTTCGGCTTCGGTGCCGTTCCCCACGAGGCCCGGTTCATGACATCCGTCTGGGGCACGCTCGACCAGATGCGCGACATGGTGGCCCTCGCCCAACGGCACCAGTTGCACTCCCCCATCGAGCTCATCGGCCTCGACGACGTCGCCGACGCCCATGAGCGGCTTGACCGCGGTCAGGTCTCCGGCCGCTTCGTCATCACTCCGGGAGGCCGGGCATGACGACGCACGTCGACATCACCGATGCCTCGCTCTACAGCCACGGCATTCCGCACGAGGTGTTCGCGCAGATGCGGCGCACCGAACCGGTGGCCCTGCGGATGTACGAGGGCCGACCCTTCTGGGCAGTGACCCGGTACCGCGACCTCGTGACCGTCACGCGCGACCCTCAGACGTACTCGAGCGCCCGCGGGATGACGAACCTGCCCGACCTCACCGAGGAGCAGATGAATGCGCGTCGGTCGATCATCGACACCGACGCCCCCGAGCACATCAGGCTCCGCAAGCTCGGCATCCCGGCGTTCACCAGCCACCGCGTGCGCAGTTACGAGGACGTCACCCGCGACATCACCCGCCGGCTGCTCGAGCAGGCCCTCGAGGAGCGCGATGTCGACCTCGTGCGGGCCATCAGCGCACCCCTGCCGATCCAGGTCATCGTCAACGTCCTCGGTGTGCCGTCTGATGACACCGACATGCTCGTGCAGTGGTCCGACGAGCTCATCGACCCGACCGGGGTGGCGCCCGACGCCTACGGCAACGTGACCCCCCTCGAACTGCTCCCCTTCAGCTCTCCCGCCTCGCACGCCCTGTTCGAGTACGGACACATGATGCGGGAGGAGCGCACGCGCAATCCCAAGGACGACCTCGTCACCACCCTGGTCGAGGCCCGATGGGAGGGAGAGGCGCTCTCCGACGTCGACTTCAAGAACATGTTCCACGTGCTCGTGTTCGCCGGGAACGAGACCACTCGGACAGCCATCAGCAACGGGATGCAGGCCTTCATCAACCATCCCGATCAGCTCGCGCTGCTGTACTCGCAGCCCGAACTCGTCGAGAACGCCGTCGAGGAGATCATCCGGTACGCCACACCTGTGCTCCACATGCGCCGCACCGCCGCGTGCGACACCGAGCTCGCCGGAGTGCAGATCCACGAGGACGACAAGGTCGTCATCTTCTACTGCTCGGCCAACTTCGACGACGAGGAGTTTCCCGACCCGCTTCGATTCGACATCACGCGGCCCGTCAAGCCGCCGCAGGTGTCTTTCGGCGCCAAGGGCCCGCACCACTGCCTCGGAGCGCCGCTCGCACGGATGGAAATCCGTGTGCTGCTCGAGGAGATGATCGCCAGGCGCGTCAGCGTGGAGCAGGCCGGGCCGGTCGTGCGAACAAACTCCAGCTTCGTCAACGGTATCGCCTCGTTCCCGGTGACTCTCACCACCGGGTGAACCTCCGCCGCACAGGATGAGGGCCCGGACCGTGTGGTCCGGGCCCTCATCGCAGATCGGACTACGAGACGAAGTTGTGCACCGCGTCGTAGTTCTCCTTGTTCCTGCGCCCGGCTCCGATGATGAGGCCGATCACGAAGATGATGAACGGCAGGAGGACGAGGAACCAGCCAAGACCGTTCATCTCGAACGGGCCGCAGCCCGAGCCGACATCGCCGGGGCAGGCAGCTGG
>JBIIJX010000036.1:0-14948 GCA_044233495.1 Candidatus Nanopelagicales bacterium | reverse complement strand
AGGAGCCGACGAACTGCGTGGTCACCCCGAAGAGCATGGCCGAGGGATCGACGAGGCCGCCGCTGAGTTCGAGCACCTTGTCCGGAAGACCGTCCGCCCCCAGCGCAGTGACCAGGCCGAAGCCCACGATCGTGAAGATGAGCGTGATGAGGATGACCGAGATGTAGGTCGCCTTGGGCACGGTGCGCTTGGGGTCCTTGGACTCCTCGCCGTAGATGGCCGTGGCCTCGAAGCCGATGAACGAGGCGAGGGCGAAGGCGAAGGCCACACCGGCGCCGGCCATGAGACCGCCGGAGAAGATCTCCGAAGGGCTGAAGGACGCCACGAAGTTCGGGCCCTGCGGCCCACCGTCGACGATGGCGACAATGCCCACGATCACAAGTGCGATCAGCTCGATGCCCAGAAGCACACCCAGCACCTTGGATCCGATGTCCACTGACAGTGCGGACAGGATCCACGCGATGAGGGCGATCACGATCGCGTAGACGTACCAGGGGAGATCCAGGCCGAACTTGGCGTTGAACTGGATGGCCATCTGGCCGCCGATGAAGCCGAAGACCGCCCACTGCACGGTGAGGTAGGCGAGCACGGACACGAAGGCTGAGCCGACGCCCGGCACGATGCCGAGTCCTCGTCCGACGTAGGCGAAGAAGGCGCCCGTGTTCGTGACGTAGTGGGACATCGTCGCGTAGCCGACGCTGAACAGCAGCAGGATGATGCCGACGACGAGGTACATGCCGACGGCACCGGGGCCGAGGATCACGGCGGCAACGGGGAAGGCACCTGTCATGCCCGCCAGAGGGGCCGAGGCGGCGACGACGAAGAAGATGATGCCGACCAGACCGAGGGTGCCGCGCCGAAGCGAGGTGTCCGTGGTCTCGGGACCCGGCGCGCCCAGCGCCTGATCCGACTTGGGAAGGTTGTCCCTCTGTGACATCGAGCCTCCAACGGCAGATGGGCACGCGGAATCGTGTGGGGCCGAACGATGGGAAAGGGTTCCGTAGTATCGGTCCGCGGTCAAGCATTTCCGCAACATGTCCGGAAATCTCGTCAGAAGGGACGGTATGGCTCCCGACGATCCATCACCGGCACCGCGCATGGTGAGCGTGCTCACCGAGAACTGGACGATGACCGACCCGCGGGACCTGCGCGGCATCGTGCGTATGGCGCAGGAGGCCGAGGAAGCCGGCTTCGACATGGTCATGGTGAGCGACCACGTCCTGCTCGGTCCGTCCGCCGGCAGTGCGGGAAGGATGGCGAACCCCCGTGACTACGCGATGCCCGGCAACCAGGACCCGGCCACGCCTTGGCCATCGAACCTCGTGCTCCTCAGCGCGATCGCAGCGGCGACCTCGCGCATCCGCATCGGCGCGATCGCACTCATTGCGCCACTGCGTCACCCGCTCGTCCTCGCTCACGACCTTGCGTCCCTGGACCTGCTCAGCGAGGGGCGCCTCGTCGTGCAGCCGACAGTCAGTTGGCACCGCGACGAGTACGACGCCATCGGAGTGCCCTTCGACCGTCGCGGCCGCATTCTCGATGAGCAGCTCGAGATCTGGTCTCGCCTCTGGGCCGAGTCGCCCGTCAGCCACCGGGGTGAGTTCTTCGACTTCACGGACGTCTACCTCGAGCCCAAGCCGTGGCGAGCGAGCGGACCGGCCCTGTGGTTCGGGGGTGAGCGGGTGCACGGCAAGGTCATCGACCGCCTGGTGCGCTACGGCAGCGGATTCCACCCCGTCGGACGAGTCGACGAAGAGGACATCGCGCGCCTTCATGCGGCGCTTGCTGAAGCAGGTCGTTCTGCGGCCGAGTTCGAGATGGTGGGCGGGACGCGCGTGGCATTTCCCTCGGACGACTCGGTCGCGCCCCTGCCTGAGGCACTGGAGGAGATCCCTCGTCAGCAGGCCCTCGGATTCACGACCTTCGCCATCAAGCCGTCGATCTTCATCGACCGACGGGAGGATCACGCCGCGTTCTGCCGCGAGGTGATCGACCGAGTGGCAGCCTTGACCTCGTGACGACGTACGCCGCAAGCATCACCGTCGACCAGCTCGATGACGACCCCTATCCCGTCTACGCCCGGCTTCGGCGCGAGGACCCCGTCGCATGGGTGCCGTCGGTCAACCTGTGGCTGGTCACTCGCGCTGCTGACGTCGAGTTCGTGACGACGCACCCGGAGCTGTTCAGTGCCCGCGTCGACTCATCGCCCCTCGATCGCTCCTTCGGCGGACCCACCATCCTGACGGTCGATGGCGAGACCCATCTGGACCTGCGCCGCAGCCTCGATGCAAAGTACCGACCGCGCGAAGTGGCCACGTACATCGACGGCCTCGTGCAGCCCATCGCTCAGAGCGTGCTCGAGGCCCTGGTGGACCGCGCGGAGCGCAAGGCCGACCTGATGAGCGCGTACTTCGAGCCGATCTCAGTGCTCAGCCTCGGCGCCGTACTCGGTCTGGGGCACCTGTCAGCGGAGACCCTGCAGGACTGGTTCCACGGCCTGGCCATGGGGGCGATCAACTTCGAGAACGACCCGGCGAAGCAGCGCATCAACGACGAGACGGCTGAGCGGATCGACGCCGAGCTTCGGCCGCTCATGGAGCGGTTGCAGCGGGAGCCCGACGGCTCGACGATCGCGTCGATGCTCACGGTCAGCCGGATGCGCACCATCGAGGAGGTCATGCCGTCGCTCAAGGTGATCATCCTGGGCGGCATGCAGGAACCGGGTCACGGAGCAGGAGCGTGCCTCGCCGGCCTGCTGGCCAATCCAGACCAGCTGGCGCTGGTGCGTCGCGAGCCGGGGCGCTGGGACGACGCCGTGCACGAAGGGTTGCGGTGGGTGGCACCGATCGGGACGCAGACTCGGCAGGCGATCGCCGACGTCGAGATCTCCGGCACCACCGTGCCCGCCGGTTCGGCGATCGGCGCCGTGGTCGCGAGCGCCTGCCGCGACGAGACGGAGTTCGACGACCCGGACGCCTTCGACATCACGCGTACCCGGAAGCCCAATGCAGCCTTCGGCTACGGCCCCCACTTCTGCGCGGGTCATGCGTTCGCCCGAGGCCAGGAGCGCATCGCGCTCGAGACGCTGGTGACAGCCCTGCCTGATCTCGCTCTCGACCCTGACTACGAGGTGCGCATGCGCGGCTGGGAGTTCCGGGCACCCACGGAACTGCGCGTCACGTGGTGACAGCCCAGTAGCGACAGCCCAGAAGCGATGACCCAGTGGCGACTGAGCCGCCCGCTCAGTAGTCCTCGATGTACTCCTCGAGCTCCCAGCGGGTCACCTCGCGGGTGTCCGGATCGTCGACCGACGCCTCGTAGCGCGCGACCTCGTCGCGCTTCATCGTCACGAAGACGTCGATGAAGTCGCCGGTGAGAAGGTCCCGCAGGGATGCGTCGGCGTCGAGCGCATCGAGTGCGTCCTTGAGGGTCATCGGCAGCACGGGGCTGGAGGGATCCTCGTAGGCCCATCCCTCCGCGGCATCGGGCGCCGTGAGCCCGCGACGGATGCCGTCGAGGGCTGCTGCGAGGACAACGGCCATGACCACGTACGGGCTGGCGGCACCGTCGCCGATGCGCAGTTCGATGCGCGTGCCCTGGCCGCGCTCGGGTGGGATTCGGATCATGGTCGAGCGGTTGTCGTAGCCCCAGTTGGACCGGTACGGCGCCAGAGTGTCAGGCCCGAGCCGCTTGTAGGCGTTGACCGTCGGGTTCGTGAAGGCAGCGATGGCGTCGGCGTGCTCGATGACACCCGCGATCATCTGGAGGGCCGTCTGCGACAGATCCTCTCCACCGTCATGCATGAGGTTCATACCGTCGGCGTCCGTGACGGAGAAGTGGAGATGGAATCCGCTGCCCCCTTCGTCGTTCCAGGGCTTGCCCAGGAACGTACCGAGGATGCCGCGCGCTGCGGTGACGTCCTTCACGGCCGTCTTGAACAGGAAGGTTCGGTCGGCCGCATCCATGGCCTCGCTGTGCCAGAGGTTGATCTCGTACTGCGAGGGGCAGAACTCGTGGTTTCCCGCGAAGGCTCCGATATTCAGCTGGTCGACCATGCGCAGCAGGTGCAGGTAGCTGCCGCCGGGGTCGACGTGGGCGCCCGTCGTATAGACCTGGCCGGTCTTGTTGAGGATCCGCTCCCAGCCGTCGTCGGTGCGCTGGGCAAGGTAGAACTCCAGCTCCGGCCCGCACACCGGGGTCAGCCCCATGGCGTCGTACTGGTCGAGCACCGCGCGCAGCACGGCCCTGGGAGCGACACCGCTGCGCGAGCCATCCGGGTTGTCGATGTCCGCGATGGCGTAGGCGACGCCGGGAAGCCACGGGATCGGACGGATCGTGTCGGTGTCCAGGCGCGCGATCATGTCCGGCAGTCCGTCGCCGAAACTGCCCGAGCCGGCGTCCAGGACCCCGCCACCCGTCGTCGTGACCCAGGTGCCCTGGCAGAAGGCCGGCCCATGGGCGGCGGATCGTTCGAGCTGGGAGACCAGCAGGTCCTTGGAACGGGTCATGCCGAGCAGATCGCTGAAGATCAGCCGCAGGACGTCGATGCCCTGGGTCTCGAGGATCCGCCGTGTCTCGGCCAGCTCGTGCTTCATGGTGCTCCTCAGGCGTAGGGGCCGCGGGGATCGTTCGGGCCCCAACGGATGCCCCGGATGCTAGGGGAGCAGGGCGGTCCGGCACAACGAAGCACGGCGGACAGCCATCGGCTCAGGGGGCGGCCGACCCTCCCAACCGGCTATCCGTTCGGATACGAACGATCTATGATGTCGCTCGCCGAGTACCGTGCGCATCCACCTGCGAGGAGCTCCATGTCCGTCATCACCGTCGCCGGAGTGTCGGTCGACACCCGGCACTGGATCGGGGGCCAGCGGGTGGCATCCCAGGAGTCCTTCGAGGACGTCTCCCCCATCGACGGCGCCGTCCTCGGGCTGGTCAGCCGCGGCGGCCGCGCCGAGGCCGAAGCGGCCGTGGCGGCGGCCCGTGCGGCATTCCCCAGCTGGGCGCGCATGACGCCCGAGGAGCGGGGCGGGATCCTCTTCCGCCTCGCCGACCTCGTCGAGGAGCACCTTGAGCCCCTGTCGATCCTCGAGACGACCGACAACGGGTCACTCCTCCGCTCGCACCGGCGGGGGGTCATGCCGCGGGTGGCCATGAACATCCGCTTCTTCGCCGACTACGCCATCAACCGGCTCAGTCATCCGGTGTTCCAGACTCGGGGCCACGACAACCACGTGTCGTGGGATCCGTCCGGCGTCACCGTGATCATCACGCCGTGGAACGCCCCTCTCATGCTTGCGACCTGGCGGATCGGCCCGGCACTGGCCTCGGGCGACACCGTCGTGCTCAAGCCGCCGGAGTGGGCGCCGCTGACAGCGTCGTACTTCGCCGACCTGACACGTGAGGCCGGACTGCCGGACGGCGTGTTCAACGTGGTGCAGGGACTCGGCCCCGAGGCGGGCGCCCCGCTCACGGAGAACCCCGACGTCGCGCGGATCTGCTTCACCGGCTCGGTGCCCACCGCCAAGGTGATCGCGCGTGCCGCAGCCGAGAACCTCATCCCCTGCTCGTTCGAGCTCGGCGGGAAGAGCCCGACCGTGATCCTCGACGATGCCGACCTCGACCTCGCCGTCGATCTTGCGCTCGAGCAGTACGACAACGCCGGCCAGGTGTGCCTCGCTGGGACGCGACTGCTCGTGCAGCGCGGCATCGCCGACGCGTTCGTCGAGCGCTTCACGCAGCGGGTGGCCGAGATCCGACAGGGCGACCCACGCGACGAGGAGACGCAGATCGGCCCGAACATCCACCTCGCCCACGTCGCCCGCGTCCAGGGCTATGTCGACCGTGCACGAGCCGACGGCGCGACCGTCGCCTACGGCGGCGAGGTGGCGGGCGATCTCGGCCCGCACTACTTCCGCCCCACCCTCATCGTCGACGCACCCGAGGGAAGCGAGATCCTCACACAGGAGGTCTTCGGCCCCGTCCTGACGATGCAGACCTTCGACTCCGACGAGGAGGGGCTGGCGCTCGCGAACGGCACGGAGTTCGGGCTGGCCGCGTGCGTCGTGACCGGCGACCGCCGGCGTGCCGAGGAGTTCTGCCGGCACCTGGTGGCGGGGACCATCTGGGTCAACTGCTTCTTCGTCCGTGATCTGTCGGCCCCGTTCGGCGGCTCGAAGAAGTCCGGCATCGGCCGCGAAGGTGGCCTCTGGTCCTTCGACTTCTACGCCGATGTCAAGAACACCGTCTACGCCCCGAACGGCTGGCGCGAGGGAGGAAGCCATGGGTGAGGTAGTCGCAGCAGGACTGCTCTCGCATGTGCCCACGATCATGCTGCCCCGCGAGGTCCGCATGGAGCTCAACGAGGGGCGCGATCTGTCGGTCGTCACCGGTCTGGAGCGCCTGCGTGCCGAGCGCTTCGAGACCCTCGACTACGACACGGTCGTCGTCCTCGACTCGCACTGGTTCACGACTGTCGAGTTCGTCGTCACGTCACACGCTCGCCGAGCCGGCCTGTTCACTGCCGAGGAGCTGCCGCGCGGGATGTGCCGGATCCCCTACGAGTGGCGGGGCGATCCCGAACTTGCCGAGGCCATCGCAGCGCGCGGTGAGCCGAACGGCACCTGGATCACGGCGATCGACGACGAGTACCTGCCGCTGTACTACCCCTCGCTGAACCTGTGGAGCTACCTGGGCAAGGGTCTCGACAAGCGGTGGATCTCGATGAGCGTGTGCCAGACGGGTGAGACCGACGACTTCCTGCGGGTCGGGCGGGCCATCGGCGAGGCCATCGCAGCGCTCGACCGGAAGGTCATCCTCATCGCCACCGGCTCGCTCTCGCACACGTTCTACAAGCTCAAGGAGCTTCGCAAGCACGAGTCGAGCGATCCCTCGCACATCATCAGCCAGAAGGCCCGTGACATGGATCTCGAGCGCATCGCCTGGTTCGCCGAGGGGCGCCACGACCTCGTGCTCGACACCATGCCGGAGTTCCTGACCGTCCGGCCCGAGGGCATGTTCGCGCACTACCTGATGATGGCGGCAGCGCTGGGCGAGCGGGAGTTCTCGGCCCCGGGCGTCCCGTACAGCGACTACGAGAACGCCATCGGCACAAGCCAGATCCACGTCTGGTTCGACCGCCCGGAGCAAGGATGGACACACAAGGGAGCGGCTGCATGACCGAGTACCGCAGGATCCTGCTGGAAGGCGCACCTGTCCAGACGATCCGCCACGGTGACGAGCTCGTGGCCGCCGACGGACGCTCGGTAGGGGTAGACGAGGCCATTCACCTGCCGCCGGCAGAGCCGACCAAGATCATCGCGGTCCACCTGAACTACCAGTCGCGCACCGACGAGTTCATGACGAAGCTGCCGCCCGCGCCGACCTACTTCCACAAGCCCATCACGGCGCTCAACTCGCACAAGGGGGCCGTGGTGCGCCCCGAGCGCTGCAAGTGGCTCAACTACGAGGGCGAGATCGTCATCGTGATCGGACGCATCTGCCGCAATATCTCCCCAGCCGAAGCCGGCGACTACATCGCCGGGTACACCGTCGGCAACGACTACGGGCTGCATGACTTCCGCGACACCGACGCCGGCTCGATGCTGCGGGTCAAGGGTTCGGACACTCTCGCCCCGATCGGTCCAGGCCTCGTCACCGGGTGGGACTTCCGCAACAAGGGCATCCAGACCCGCGTGAACGGCACCGTCAAGCAGGACTCGACGACCGCCGAGATGGAGTGGGACATGCACTATCTCGTCGCTGACATCGCGCGCACGATCACCCTCGTCCCCGGCGACATCCTCTTCTCTGGCACCCCGGCGTTCTCGCGCACCGTCTACCCCGGTGACGTCGTCGAGGTCGAGGTCGAAGGTCTCGGAACGCTGAGCAACACCATCGTGCAGGGGCCCGTGCCCATTCGCGACGACTGCGGGGCGCAGCCCACCGAGAGCGAGGAGGTCATCTCGACCGCTCTCGGAGGCGACTGGGAGTTCCGCGGCATCCGCACCCCGTCGAAGGATCTCTATCCCTCCACCGTCGAAGAGAAGGAGCAAGGATGACCCAGTCATCGGGCTTCCTGCCCCCGTACACCGAGTCCGGCCGATCGGCGCTCGTGCCCGACATGCCGTGGCACTACTCGGGCAACCTGCTGACGGTCGAGTACCGCACCGATCCCGCCCGGGTCCGGGCGATCCTGCCGCCCGAACTCGACCTCGCGGACGATGATCCGGGTGCGGTCGCCTTCATCTGGGCCGACTGGCAGTCCTGCGGCACCGGTGGCGAGGAGCTCCTCGATCCCGCCCGCTCCCAGTACCTCGAGGCCTTCGTCGTCGTCCGCGCCAAGTACCAGGGAGTGACGTACAGCCGGTGCGTCCTGATCTGGGTCACCACGGACTTCGCCGTCGGCCGCGGATGGTTCCAGGGCTATCCCAAGAAGCTGGGCAGCGTATTCGTGACCCGCCCCTACGCGCGGGGCAAGGCAGCGCCCCGCATCGCCGAGGGAGGCACCTTCGGGGCGTCACTGGCCGCGTACGACCATCGACTGGCCTCGGCCAAGGTGACCCTGCGCGAGCCGGCCCCGTCGAACGGATTCGTCAACGCCCACAAAATGATCCACCACAGGTTCATGCCCTCTCTGGTCGCTGGAGCGGGCATGTCGATGGACCAGATCGTCACGATGGGCGGGGTCGATGTCGACCTGGGCCAGCCGTGGGTGGGCGACGCCGAACTCAGCCTCTTCGACTCGCCGTGGGACGAGCCGGCCAGCCTGCTCCCGGTCGAGGAGATCATCGCGGGGTACTTCTGCGAGGTGGGCACCACCTTCGCGGGGGGAACCCTGCTGACCGACCGCTCACGACCCGTCTGATCCGCATGCGCGGCCGGTCCACCGGCCGCCCTTGACGCCTGAAGGCACCCGACCTAGCCTACCGTTCGGACCCGAACGATCACCCGGATCCCGTCGCCGCCGAGGAGCACCCATGACGATCCCCGCACAGATCCCACTCGAGGACGTCGACCTGACCAACCTCGACGCCTTCGTGTCCAACGAGGCGTGGGGGATGTTCGACACGCTGCGGGCTGAGGACCCCCTGCACTGGCAGGACGAGACGGTCGGCGACGGCAAGGGCTTCTGGTCGCTGACGCGCTACGACGACATCGAGATGGCGAACAAGGACGGCGTCACGTTCACGTCGACGAAGTTCGTCAACCTCGAGGAGCCGCCTGAGGAGTTCCAGGATCTGCGACGTTCGATCCTCGAGAGCGACGGCCCCCGGCATCAGGCCCTGCGCAAGCTTCTGGCGCGTGACTTCAGCGTCGCACAGCTGCGTCGCTACGAGGAGTTCCTTCGCGACCTGGCCCGGGTCTCGATCAACGAGGCCCTGATCCGCGAGGACATCGACTTCGTCGAGGCCGTGGCCGCCGACTTCCCCATCAACGTCCTGGCCCGACTCCTCGACGTGCCGGATGACATGATCCCGCAGCTCATCACGTGGGGGAACGCCATCGTCGGCTTCTCCGACCCGGAGCTCACCAACGTCATGGTCGACAGCGACGAGGCGCAGAAGTACAAGCACCTGCCGTTCCGCTCCCCCATCTCCCTGGAGGTGTTCGAGTACGGACGCGAGCTCGCCAAGGAGCGTCGTGGGGGTGACGGTGAGGATCTCGTGAGCAAGCTCGTGAACCGCATCCCCGATGACGGCGTGCCCCTCTCGGACACCGACTTCGACAACTACTTCCTCCTGCTCGTGGTGGCCGGCAATGAGACCACCCGCCAGGCGATGACCCTCTCCATGAAGAACTTCATGGAGAACCCCGACCAGATGCGCTACTTCATCGAGAATCCCGACAAAACCCAGATCATGGTCGAGGAGCTCATTCGCAGGGCCTCTCCCGTGTACCACTTCAGGCGCACGGCAACCCGCGACGTGGAGATGCACGGCAAGACGATCAGGGAAGGCGACAAGGTCGTCCTCTGGTACGCGGCCGGCAATCACGATCCGGCCAAGTTCCAGGATCCCTACCGACTCGACCTGACCCGCTTTCCGAATGACCACATGACATTCGGCAAGGGTCCGCACGCCTGCCTCGGGGCGAACCTCGCGCGACTGGAGATCCGGATCCTGTTCGAGGAGCTCCTGCCGCGGATCAAGACGATCGAGCAGACCGGCGAGATCGTGCGGGTGCGCAGCAACTTCGTCAACGGGGTCAAGCGCTTCCCCGTACGGATCACGGCCAAGTGACACATGACAGCGCTCAACGCCCCCTCGCCTGATTTCGAGACGGACCTCGTCGTCGACCGGTGCGAGATGGTGGCCGACGACGTGATCGTCGTCGATCTCGTCCATCCGGACGGCGATCCGCTGCCGGCATGGACTCCCGGTGCGCACATCGATCTCGTCCTCAGCCCCGAGATCACACGGCAGTACTCACTGTGTGGCACCCCGGGAGCGACGACGCACTACACCGTGGGCATTCTCAGGGAGCCGAACGGCCGGGGTGGCTCGCAGCTCGCGCACGAGACCATCGAGAAGGGCGTCAGCCTCCGCATCCGCGGCCCGCGGAACCACTTCCCACTCGAGGCATCGGCGAAGTACGTCTTCATCGCGGGAGGCATCGGCATCACACCGATCCTGCCGATGATCACCGCAGCCGAAGACGCGGGCGCCGACTGGACCCTGCTGTACGGCGGGCGCAGCGAAGCCTCCATGGCGTTCACCGACGAATTGGGCGCCTTCTCCGACCGCGTCTCGCTCCTTCCGGGCACCGACATCGCCCCCATGGCGCAGGCCCTCGATGCCCTCCTGGGCACTCCCCGGGCCGACACCCTCGTCTACGCCTGTGGCCCTGAGGGTCTCCTCACAGCGATCGAGCAGCGCTGCTCGGCTTGGCCGCCGGGAACCCTCCACGTCGAGCGCTTCGCGCCGAAGACCTCCGAGGAGACCCAGAACGTCGCCTTCGAGGTCGAACTCGCGCGATCGGGCCTCACCATCACTGTGCCTGCCGACCGCTCAATCTTCGATGCCGTGCAGGACAACGGGATCAGCGTGCTCGGCTCCTGCCATGAGGGCGTCTGCGGCACCTGCGAGACCGTGATCATCGACTTCGACGGCGAAGTCGACCACCGGGATTCCGTGCTGAACGATGCCGAGAAGGCATCGAACGAGACCATGATGGTCTGCGTATCGCGCTGTGCATCCGGCCGGATCACGCTCGATCTCTGACGAACTCGACCCGTGAGGAGGGGCAGCATGCGCGCGTTGATCCTGCAGCATGACCACCTGTCCCCTCCCGGACCGGTTGCCGAGCGACTTGCCGACCATGGCTACTCCATCGACGAGGCAGTCGTCGTCTCCTCCGACCACTTCCACGAGCCGAACCAGCCGTTCGTCTTCCCCGACCCGACAACGTTCGATGCGCTCGTCGTCATGGGTGCACCGTGGGGGGCGTGGGATGACGAGACGATCGGGCAATGGCTGCTGCCGGAGATGGACTGGCTGCGTTCAGCCGACACCGCAGGCGTTCCCGTCCTGGGCATCTGCTTCGGAGGACAGCTGCTGGCGCGCGTGCACGGAGGCTCGGTGGCACGAGCACCCCGACCAGAGATCGGCTGGACGTCCATCTGGACGCAGGAGCCGGACCTCATCGGACCGGGTCCGTGGTTCCAGTGGCACTACGACCGCTGGCAGGTCCCGCCGGGGGCGCGCGAGATTGCTCGAGATGCGCTGGCGTCACAGGCCTTCACATTGCGGCGCAATCTCGCTGTGCAGTTCCACCCCGAACTCACTCCGGCAGGACTCCTCGGGTGGTACGGCAACGGGGGCCGCCCCCTCGTCGAGGCGGACGGTCAAGACCCGGACATCCTCTATATGCACACTGTCGACGAGGCCGAGGCCGCTGCACGCCGCGCGCACCAGCTGGTCGACTCCTTCCTGACCCGCGTCGCGACCGTGCCGTGAGAGCAGGCTTCTGACACACTCTGGTCACGAGGTTTGGACCCAAACGATCTGGGAGGCCATGTGGCAGGCCCGCACACCATCGCCGAGACCGAGAAGGCAGTCGAGACCCGCCTGGCCGACATGGCGCTCGACTTCGAGGCGATGGCAGTGGTCTCTAATCTCTTCCGGGCCGCCAACGCCGTGCGCAATCACCTCGAGCGGACCGTCCTGCAGCCCCACAACCTGACGTGGACCGCTTTCGTCGTGCTCTGGGTCGTCTGGATCTGGGAGGAGGTCGAGACCCGCGTCATCGCCGAGGAGGGTGGGTTCTCCAAGGCCACGCTGTCCGGGGTCCTCACCACGCTTGAGGGCCGCAACCTCGTCGTACGGGAGCGCAGCTCCGTCGACGGTCGACTCGTCATCGTTCGGCTGTCGACGTCCGGTCGCCGCATGATGAAGCGGCTGTTCCCCGAGTTCAACCAGCAGGAGCGCGCCCTCGTCGCCGAGATCCCTCGCCAGGACCGTCCTCTGGCGGCCTCGATACTGCGACAACTCACGGTCGTCGCGGCCCCCTAGACGCAGGACTGGGGACGAAGCCTGCGGCTGGGCAAGTTCAAGCCGAACTGAGCGTTACCCCTGCCTCTGCCACGAACCTTGCCAACAGCTCCTGCTGGCGAGGATCTGCAGCCCAGGTGTCCTCCGGGTGCCACTGCACCCCCACCGCCCAGCCGGGTGCATCGATGACGACGGCCTCGACCGTTCCATCCGCAGCTCGGGCGACCACCTGCATGCCCTCGCCCAGTCGGTCGATCGCCTGATGGTGATAGCAGGAGATCGTGACGTCGGACCCGGCGATGCCCAGCGGAGCGCTGCCCTCTTCGAGCCGAATGCCCTGCACGACATGCCGGTGGTTGGCCGGCATGTCGACGACGAGCGTTCCGCCCCGGACGATGTTCACGACATGCAGACCCCGGCACACCGCCAGGGTCGGGATCCCCTGCGCGAGGCAGTGCTCGGCCAGCGACAGATCAGCAGTGTCCTGCACCGCATCGACGTCGTAGACCGACTCGTGGTGCGGATCGCCGCCGTAGCGCGCTGGATCGATGTCTCCTCCTCCGGCGAGGAGCACACCGTCGAAGCCCGCCAGCCGGGAGGCCCAGTCCAGGGCATCAGGGGTGTCGCCTGGAAGCAGCGTCACCGGGTCGCCGCCAGCCGCCCAGACCGCCTCGAGGAGGGCGCGCGACGACACGACCCCGCGGTACCTCAGCGCCGATGCGGACTTGGTGAATCGCCCGAGGACGGCGATGCGGGGTCTGGTCACTGCTCCTCCTCATGCCCGCGCTCATGCCCGCGCTCATGCCCGCGCGTGCTGCCCTAGCCACCGGGCGATACCTTCTCCATTAGGGACCGAACGATAGTCCAGTCGAGAGGAAGCGACGATGGTCAGGATCATCGTGGACGCGGACAAGTGCCAGGGCTACGGTCAGTGCTGCTACGAGGCACCCGAGATCTTCGTCCTCGGTGACCCCCCGGTGAACCACCCCGGCGAGGTCGACGAGGCACGGCGCGACGACGTCGAGCGCGCCGCCGACTCCTGTCCGGCGCAGGCCATCACCCTCGAGTCCTGAGCACGATGGGAAGGGTCGTCATCGTCGGCGGGGGCCTCGGGGCCCTGCGCACCGCCGAGGCCATCCGGGCCGCCGGCTCGACCGCCGAGATCACGGTCGTGGGCGACGAGCCCGTCATGCCCTACAACCGGCCTCCGCTGTCGAAGTCGGCTCTGGCTGACGGCATCGACATGACCACGTTGGAGTTCCGGCGGCGTGCCACGCTCGACGACGTCACGTGGCGACTGGGCATCCGCGTGGTTGCGGCCGACTTGGCGGCTGGCCGAATCACCGTGGACGACGGAACCCATCTGGACGCAGACGGCCTCGTCGTGGCGAGCGGCATCCGTCCCAGGCGGCTGCCGATTCCCGGGCCGGAAGCAGGGCGCTTCGTCCTGCGCACTGCACACGATGCCGAGGACCTGCGCCCTCAGCTCGCGGCGGGTGCACGTGTGCTGATCATGGGTGCCGGATTCATCGGCTGCGAGGTTGCGGCCACGGCACGCGGTCTGGGCTGCGAGGTCACCGTTGTCGCGATGGACGACGAGCCCATGGTGCGGCCCCTCGGACCGACGCTCGGGGCCGGGATGCGGCGCAGGCATGAGCAGCAGGGCGTGCGGTTCCACCTCGGCCGCACTGTCGATGCCTTCCACGGTGACGGCCGCGTGCGATCAGCCTCCCTCAGCGACGGCACCGAGCTGCCGGCCGATGTGGTCGTGGAGGCCGTGGGCAGCGTGCCCAACACTGCCTGGCTCGAGGGCAACGGCCTCGACCTGAGCGACGGCGTCCTCGTCGACAGCGGAATGCGCGTCGTCGGTTCGCCGATGCCCGCCGTGGCTGTCGGTGACGTCGCCCGGCACCCGAACGCGCTCTTCGGCAATGTCCCGTACCGCGTCGAGCACTGGAGTATCCCCACGGAGACGGGGCGGCGGGCCGGGCGCACTCTCGCGACCCTGCTCGCCGGAGACGATCCCGGTTCCGAGCCGTTCACGTCCCTACCCTCGTTCTGGTCCGACCAGTACGAGGTCACGCTGCAGTCGTTCGGCATGCCGGGCCTGGCGACCGAGATCGAACTCGTGAGCGGTGAGGCCGAGGGCCCCTGCATTGCCGAGTACCACGACGCCAGCGGGCTCGTGGGAGTCATCGGCATCGATCGCACGTCGGAGCTGGCGGCCTACCGCACCGCACTGAACGGGCGGATCGCGTCATGACGTCCGACCTCTCGCTCGGCGACGGTCGCGATCGAGCACTCCAGCATGCGGCCGGCCTCGTGGCACGCGCCTGGCGGGAGTTCGACAACGCCCGTGATCACGAGACACCGCCCTCGCAGGAGCTCCTCACCCTGCTCGGCGAACCGCTGCCAGAGGGTCCGGATGACGCGTGCGCCTGCCTCGATGCCGCAGCCGAG